>SLPZ01000193.1 GCA_007131725.1 Balneolaceae bacterium | reverse complement strand
AGATTGATTATGTTTTTGCAATTTCACGCACTTTTTGGATAGCTTTAAAAAAGGTCTAACGATTTTTTTGGGTTTAACCCAGAAAACTATGAATAAACAACAGAGGGACTGACGATTATGACTCTGAACCTGCCAAAATCGCAATAATTAGCTCTGTGGCACTACTTTTGCAAATCTAAAAAATTACAAAAACGGCATGTTATGGAGTACAAAGACTATTATAAAATTTTAGGTGTCTCAAGAAATGCTTCTCAGGATGAGATCAAGAAGAAGTACCGTAAACTTGCATCCAAATTTCACCCAGACCGTAACCCGGATGACAAGATTGCTGAACAAAAATTTAAGGATGTAGGGGAAGCTTATGAAGTGCTCAAAGACCCTGAAAAGAGAAAATTGTATGACCAGGTAGGGGCCGACTGGAAACGATATCAGCAGGCGGGTGCCAGTGCCGACGATTTTGACTGGAGCAAATATGCCGGACGCGGCGGCGGACAACGTGTGAATATAAATTTTGAAGATTTATTTGGCGGAGGCCAGCAGCGCGGCAGCCAGGGAGGAGGCAGCCCGTTTTCATCCTTTTTTGAAACCATTTTTGGCGGCGGTGATCCTTTCGGAGGGGCACGTCAGCAACAGAGGCGTCAATATCAGTATGATCCCGGCAGGGCAGCCCCGCAAAAAGGAAGAGACAGCGAAGCAGAAATTCCGGTAGACCTGAAAGACCTGGTTCACGGTGTGGAAAAGCAGTTCAGAATTAACGGTGAACGGGTGAAAGTGAAAATACCTGCCGGAATCGAAGATGGTAAACGCCTGAAGCTGAAAGGCAAAGGGCATGACTCACATACCGGTGGCGCCAAAGGCGATCTCTTCCTGAAGGTGAAAGTAAACGAGCCGGAAGGCATTGAGCGGCGCGGAAAAGATTTGATACAAACCGTGCCGGTTGATCTCTACACGGCTGTGTTAGGCGGCAACCTAACCGTGCAAACACTGAACGGAAAAGTGAAGCTTACCATACCGCCCGAAACGGAGAACGGAAAAGTGTTCCGCTTAACCGGAAGAGGTTTGCCCGGAATGAAAAACTCCGGCAGCCGGGGAGATTATTTCATCAAGGTTGAAATTGATCTGCCAAAGAATCTCACATCCAAAGAAAAAGAGCTGTTCAAAGAGTTGGCAAAGCTTCGAAAAGGCTGAATTTTGCCCCGGCAAAAGTGGTGTTATCCACGGAAACTCAGAGAGTCGAGGAGACGGGAAACCTCAGCGGAGGTAGAGGTGGCTGGTTGCCGGTAACTGGTTGCCGGTTGCGAGTTCTCTCCATTGTGTGGTTTCTATCCATGCTTGGAATACGTCAATCGTTAAGTGCAGCCGAAAGACGAGAAATCCATAACCCAAGACCCGAATGGAGCGCCATCAATTAGCCCAGGGCAAAGAGAGCACTGCGGGCGTCGCCCTGGGTATAGATGACAAGAAAAATAAACCCCGAGCACACTAATTTGAATATCGATGCATTTGGCCGAGGGGTTATGGATAGGTTTGGAATAGCAAATGGTTGCGGGTTTTGTGCCGAAATTTTAACTGCGGAGGTACGCAGACGGTGATTTGTGTTTTAATCATCAGCGATCGTCAGCGTAATCTTCGACGTGCGTCAGCGAGAAATCCGTTGGTTTTACAAATCTGAACTAAAAAAGAGAGTTGCCTTACATTTTTTCTCGCAGATGTCCGCAGAAGATTTTGCGGAGGTAGAGTCGGCAGGTTGCTGGATGCCAGTTGCGAGTTTCTCTCCATTATGTGGTTTCTATTCATGTTTGGAATTTGTCAATCGTTAACTGCAGCCGAAAGTTGAAGGGATAATCTAATATCCAGAAATACATCCCCAATCCGGAAGACGATAATCGAGCAGCGAACTAATGTCTTCAAGATCGGAAAACCCGACCGATTCTTGTGCAATAGTTAATGATGAAAATAGAATTGTAATCCCTGTTGTTAGCATTAACTTTTTCATGGCCAGTAATGTTTATTGGATATCTTAATTCAAGATCTTACAAATAGTTTTAAGATTGGTATAGCATGTTGATGTTATTGGTACACAATTACTTTACAACATACCTAATGAATAGCTCAAAAATTATATGCAAGGAAAAATATGAGAGCTTATCTTGAAAAATCAACAATCACAAAATTAAGCTTAAAAAATGAGTGTATTATTTTTTCTATTTGGGTTTTTACTGATCTCTGATTCAAATCTTTATCAAGAAAAATGGGGACAGGTTGGCCATTATGTAACCGGGGAGATTGCCGAACTGCACCTGACTGATACCGCCCGCGAACGAGTGAATGAAATTCTTGGAGACAGAACCATGGCAAGGGCATCCGTCTGGATGGATGACATTCGCTCGGAGAGCCGGTTTGATTACACACGTACCTGGCACTGGGCGACTATTGCCGATGGAAAAACCTATGAAGAGACCGAGCAGGACGAGGGCGGCGACATCATCTGGGCACTTGAAAAAGTAATTGCCGAACTGAAAGAGGGCGGCTTGAGCGAAACTGAAGAGAGAGAAAAACTGAAAAAAGTAATGCATATGATCGGTGACATTCATCAGCCGCTGCATGTGGGAACCGGAGAAGACCGTGGCGGCAACGATGTACGGGTTCAGTGGATGGGCGAATCGTCGAACCTGCACCGTGTCTGGGACAGTGACATCATAAACTCGTTTCAGATGAGCTATACGGAATTGACTCGTGAACTGCTGAAATCACTGACGCCGGAAAAAATTGAAGAGTGGCAGAACAGCACTGTACAGGACTGGGCGTATGAATCAGTAAGCTACCGTGACCGGATTTATGATCTTCCGGGAAATATGCGTATTGGCTTCGAATACCGCTATTTTAACAAAGACATAGTTTTTGAACGGCTGCTTCAGGCCGGTATCAGAATGGCCGGTGTTTTGAATGAGATTTATGATGAATAGCCGTTGCCGGACTTAAATTTCTTTCAAAACATCCAGGTGCAGGTTATAATCGGTAGCACTCCACAAAACAAACCGTACAACCCGGATTGATTTAAATTCTCCGGATAGCTTCTTTACGGTTTTAAACGCAATTCTTGCAGCCTCCTTCATCGGATATCCAAAAGCTCCGGTAGAGATGGCCGGAAAAGCGATGGTTTCTGCATCTTTTTCATCGGCCAGTTTCAGTGCATTTATGTAGCAGTTTTCCAACAGCTTATCTTCGGGCTTATCTTTGCCGTATACAGGGCCCAGGCAATGTATCACGTATTTATTTGGCAGGTTGGGGGCTGAGGTCATCACCGCTTCGCCAGGTTTAATTGGAGCGTACTTTCTGGTTTCTTTTTCAAGTTCAGGGTCTCCTTTGCTGTGAATGGCGCCTGCCACACCTCCGCCGGTTTTAAGCTGCGCATTGGCGGCGTTCACGATAGCGTCACAATCAGGCTGATCCACAATATCGCCCTGTACTATTTCGAGTTGAACGTTATTAAATCGTATTCTGCTCATGTCTTCTTTTTATTTGGTGATATACTATCAATTATGCAAAATAACTGAATAATTACAAAACAGATTCGACAAAAAACATGCACTTGCATTCTGTTCAGGAAAGTAAGTTTCCAGAACTGTTCGGCTATATCTGCATTAGATAGCATAAACATAAACCAGTTTTTTTCTCAGAAATTCCGGTTTACTCTCAAAAAGAGAAAAAATTATGGAAAAAGATCCTGTCATTATTACAAAAATGAGAAAAACGAAGCGCTTTTCAGTAAAAAATATACAAAGATTTGTATGATTATTTGTCATATGATAAATAAAAAAGTGGAAAGCGCTTTTAAAATTATCAGCTACTGTAAGGGCTTTTTCAAGAATATGAGAGAGGTTTTTAGTTTTTGTCATTTTTACAATGTTATGTAAATATTAAAAAAAAAAAATGGAAAGGGCTTCCAGTTTATTTTTATGCAGAAATGACATAAAAATGTGTATTAAGATAAAATTAAGAGTGATTGAATGCTTGAATAAAGAAAAGATATCTCCATAACTTTGTTGCGGTTGATAAAACATCAGCCAAACAATAAATCGCAACAAACAATAAAACAATGAAAGCTTTACATGTTGTAACCACAGTTGTAGTATTTACTCTTGCAGGATTGGCGGCATCAGTTCAGTCTGCTGCCCAGAGTCAGGCAAAGAACGAAACAACTACAGTTACACAACAAGCAAACACAGACGAACTCTTTGAACGATTTGAAACTTCCCTGGTTTATGGGTTGTCTTCAGACGTATTAGGAGTTGTTGAATCTTCAATCTACAACGCAATCAATTATAAAATTGAATATCCTGAATTTAATTCGGATAAAGTTGAATTGAAGCTTAGCAGAATCGCAACAGAAGGTGCAAATCACTCACTTCGATACCGGGCTTATCTTGCATTGGCCTATTATAGTAATCAAAGTGATTTTGATTCACCGGAAAGTTTGCTGGCCCTGTTAGATCACTCTTATCAAGACGGAATCTTCTTCTATTTACAGGAGACAATTCAGTCAGAGCAATTCTCACTAACCATTGACTAAATCCGACATACAACACAAAAGTATCAAACAACTTTCAATGTTGTGCTAACCTATGGAGCAGTTTAGATAAACTGTAACCCACCACAAATCCGGCTGATTTCTTCTACAGCAAGCAAGTCAGCCGGATTTTTTTATGCATTTCTTAATTTATTTTTGCACCTGTTTTTTACTAATGATCCGCTTGGCTTTGGTAACTCATTGTTCTGAATTTTGTGAGTGCTGACCATAAGAGAGATCTGTCGGATTTTCCTGTTTTGTGTGCATCGTTGACACTTAAAATTTGGGTTCAATAATATCAACAATTTAGCAGAATTCATTTTTAAATTTGGGTCATGCAATTCGAAGAATGGTAAATTCTTTTCATAATGGATTAGCAACCTTTTTTGAACTAAGACCTGTACTGGGTTACCCCGGAGTCTTCCCCGGCTACCCCTCGAATTTGTTTTCGTGCTTTGACAGGCTTTATGCCTCGGGGTCTTTTCTTGTTGCTCCGATCTTCCCCGGGTTGCGCTCCATCATTCTTGCTTCGCAATTCTGATTGTCGCTGCATCCGGGGTTATAAGATCGATCATCCCTGACGGGATTTTTACAGCTCTTGAATCTAAACAAATTGCCTTTCAATTTGATAAATCATCCAAATAATTGAACCCAAAATTGTCATTGGAACAATGAAAATTTTGCCCGAAGGGCCGACAAATCATTGTGAACCAATGCCTTGTCGGGGTTAACCCCGACATTGAAACCAGTAAGGGTTCATTCTTTAATAAATACTCATAAACCTTTGTGTTTCAATGTCGGCCCGCAGGGCAAAAAAGGTCTAACGACTTTTTTGGGTT
>SLPZ01000285.1 GCA_007131725.1 Balneolaceae bacterium | reverse complement strand
TTACAACCTACGGGCTGAACGCGGGTGTGGGATACAGTTTTATGGATCAAAAAATGAACGTTGGTTTGAACACCGGCTTCATGATCAATGAGTTTGAGAGGCTGAACGGGTTTGAAGATTCGCTTTCACGAAACATGCAGCTTAACGGAAATGCTACCGCAACTTACTCAATCACAAGCACAACCAGCCTTCAGCTAAACCTTCGCCTGTTGAACAATAACATCATGGAAGGACATGGGGACGGATTTTCCGAGATGGAAGGCAGGCTGCAATTCAGACAACGGTTTTAAAAATGATGATGAAGATGATGAAAGAAATGGGTCAAAATAAATTTTTCAGAATGTTCAGGAATTCACTGGCGCAAGTGCCTGACTTGTTCCACATTGGGGTACGATTCATCATTTTGATGGCAATATTGATATGCCCATCATTAACAATGGCACAGGCCGGAACCCAGGTTACAATTGTAGGCATCCCGCCGATTCTTTCCAGCCCGTTCATCAGCGATTTTGAGCAAAATGTATTTAACGGCACTTACCAGGTGCATCTGAATATTCCGGGTTCAGGCTCAGCTGCGGTTGAGCTCGAATTCAGGGTTGAGGTTTTTAAAGACGGTACAAGGCTGATTGATGAAACCTCATTCCCGGCATCATTCTCTCCGGGATTTCATGTGTTGTCTCCGTTTCCTGAATTTATTGAATTTGAAGCCACCACCAATGATATTTTGCGGCAGCTTCCCTCCAATATGTTCAACCAGGTGGTGCAATCGGGATCGTTTCCGGAAGGTGATTATACGATCAGCATCACCGCAAACAGAGTGGGTTTTACCAATCAAACCGCTATTCCCGGTACTTCCAACTTTACGGTGCGTTATCCGCAGCCGCCCACTCTGCTCACTCCTGCTAACGGCTCCAGTGTAGTGGTTCAGGTGCCTGTATTTTCGTGGTCGCCGGCCATAGTACCTGCCGGAGTAAGTGTTGAATACGATGTACTGGTTGTTGAACTTTTTGACGGGCAAAATCCCGGAGATGCCATTTTCAGCAACCGGGAACACGCATCACTTCAGATTATCAACAATACAATATTTCCTTATACCGGCGAATTTTTGCCGCTGGAGCAGGGCAGAACCTATGCATGGCAGATTGTAGCCCGCGATGCCGCAGACCAGTTTCCGTTCAAGAACGACGGGCGCAGTGAAATTCACATATTTACAGTGGGTGAGCCTGTGGATGATGACCAATTGCCTGATGACCGGATTGCTGAAGCACCGGACCCGGAATTTGACCCGATCGATTCGGACGTACCCGCAACCATCATCACAGGAAACGTAAACTGGGCATTTAATCCCACGGAAGGAGGGCTCAATATTCCGCCGATTCCATCAAATATTTCACAGACCATCATCGCGACAAACGATACAAATGTGTCCTCAGCCCTCGATGATCCCAATTATGTAACCGGTGTAAATGATAATTTCAGCCAGCCATTATTTACAAGCCCGTCAGCGAGAGTAGTTGGTGGAATCACACAGTCTGTAAGTACAACACAGCTGGCTTCTGGAATGCTTCCCGAAAATACTGTGGTCCCCATTTTTGGAGGCGGTTCGGCAGGAAGTGCACAATTCGGTACCATCGACACATCACAGCCCGAAATATCAAATCAAATCGGAAATGTGTTGAGCAACATGGTTTATCATCCGTTTCCGGGTGCAACTGTAAAAGCCGTTTATATGCGGCAAAGCGATCCTCTGCCGAGAGTAATTGCCACAACCCAGGCCGATGAAAATGGAAATTTCCAGCTTGTTTTCGCGCCATCTGAATTGCAGGAACTTGTAGCCAGTGATGGAGAGAGCCTTGATGCAATCCGGCGCGGAGAGAGTCCGGGTGAACAACCCGGACGGAATCAAATTTTGGATGATGTACAGGATCCGCGAGATGCCTGGATGGCAGATCAAATGGCTGTAGCGGATGTGCACATTGTTGTTGAGTCGCCCTATTTTATATTTTCTCAGCCATCAGTATTGAGTGTTAACTACAGCACTCCCCGCCAATACAATGCAGGCACCATCAGCGGTACGGCACTTACCTATCGGTTTCAGCCGGAAGTCTTAAATGCAGAAACAGGCTTGCCTGTTCAGAATGCCGTTGTGGAAATTTTGAGAAGCGAGAACTGGTACGAAACCGCACCGGAACTGCTGCCTGAGGGTTTTCCTGTGGACAGTGATGAGCGTGAAGTGCCTGTAATGCTGAACCGGCCACATTTTAAAGTTGCGCAAACAACTCATAATGGAACCATAAGCCGGTTGTTTCCTCGCAAACAGGGTTTCCTGGATCGGTACGCCGTCCGTGTTTCGGCTGAGGGATATCAAACGTTTACAACTCACCTGTCGGCCTCTCCCGATCTGAGCCCGGATGATGTGGTCATCATTAACCGAACGTATGAATTGCAGAGAGAGCAGCCAATTGTAGAAGGCCGGGTGGTGAGGAGTGATAACATGGCGCCCATTGCCAATGCGCAGGTTACCCTCTATCAGCCTGAAAACACTAATGGTTATTCAACGCTGACCAATGATGAAGGCAGGTTTGTGATCACGGATATTCAGCCTCAGGATGAGCCTTACCAGCTGAGGGTGTCCGGAGCTGCCATTGCAACATACACCGAAGACCTGCTTTTGAACCAGGATGGCTTGGTTATTGAGCGGGACCCGCTGCTCATTGATGCAAACCTGATCACTGTTGTAGGCCGGGTTATCAATGATGACGGTATCCCGGTTCCCACGGCAACGGTTCGATGGACGGCCGGGGGTAACCCCGTACACACCGATGAGGAAGGACGTTTTGTTACAGCTAACACTCCCGGCACCCACACTCTTGAAATCAGGAAAATAGGCCATCGGGATAAAACCCGTACTATAACCATTCAGATAGAAGAAACCGGAGAAGTATATGGTTGGACCGGAACTACTTCATGGGCAGAGGAACATTCAATCGGCTATGTGGAAACCGCTGCCGCCTGGGCCAACCAGGTGATGAACACAACCACCTTTCAGCAGACCGGCACTATGTTTAATCCTGCATCAAACGGATATTCGGGCAATATTGGATCGCAGTTTGGAATTACAGCTACTCAAACTCAGAATATTGTCAGCAATCAGAACCTGCCCTATGCAGCCGGGCAATTCGACAACGTGGTAAGTTATTTCAGTGACCTGATGGGAGAAGATGGCACACCTGGCGGAATTGAAGATATCGGTGATATTACCGTTACGCGCTCGGTTGGCAGGTTGCTGGTTTCGGTTGAAGATGCTGAAACCGGGGAGCCGATTTCGGGTGCCGGAGTGGCTGTGGGTTTAACCGACCCGCTGGGAGAAACCGACGATGACGGTGAGTTTTTTATTGAAGAAGCAGCCAGCGGATATACCGGGCTGATGATTATGACACCCGCAGGGACAAATTACATTCCAATATCAACCCAGATATTGGTTTATGATTCAGGAGATACCACAGTGGTTTCGTTAGCCATGGAGATCGGAGGCCGCGCACAGGGAGTGGTAATGGCCGGCGGAGAACCCGTGGAGAATGCAAGAGTTCGGATTTTGGGAAGGGAGGATCTTTCGGTGCGAACGGCAGCAGACGGCAGCTACGAATTGCCGGGAATACCCTTAGGAGAGTGGGAACTTACTGCCACCAAAACGGGCTACGTGGGCGTAACAGATAGAGGGGATTTCAGTCAGGATGAAACCATAACTATCAACTTTGATCTTGTTGATGCAGGATTTGAAATTTCCACCCTGTTGGGATTTGAGATTGAAGTGGATGAGATCTCAATGGCCAGTGATACCACTATCTCGGGTGCATTTGTGGGAGTTCAGTCAAATCAAATTTTTGAATTGGTTACGGATCTTCGGCTCCCTTTTAGTGATATCAGAATATATGAACACGAAGGCGAGCTTTTGCCTGTAGATGGACTGGTTGTAACTGATGCTTCGCAGATGTTGGTACGTGTGTTCGACTTTTTGTACCTGAATATTACCGACAGCAGCGGACTAACGGTGCGTCCACGGCAGCTGATTGGCTCGGGCAGTTATATTGCCGGCAGGGCAGAAGTGAATTTCCCCGCAACGTTCACATCAGCAACAGGATGGGCATGGCCGTCGGAAGTGGAGCAGTTTATCACGCTGCCAAACATTGGAGATCTGCCCGATTATATCTCCGACCAGCAGCTTGTGATTATTACGAACGATGGTTCTCTGCCTTATCCCGATATCGGCATCATCGATTACGAGTTTGCATTTGGCGGGGCAGGCACGGTATTAGAACTCTTTGGGTTCGATATTGCACTAAACCTGGATGATACAGTTCTTCGAAACGACGGAATTCACTTTTCGGGAGGAATCCAGATTTCGGATATACCGCTGATTGAGCAGGCCTCGCTTGAACTTGAAAAATTGCGGATCGGCCTGGATGGATCGGTGCGTGAAGCCACTATCGAGCTGGATCCATCTCCGGAGTTAAGCCTGGCCAATTGGGATATGTCGCTCAATTCCGGAATGCTGATGGAAACCGGCCTTCTTTTGGGGGGAGCTTTGATGATCGCGCTTCCGGGATCGGATATTGCAGAACTTGCGTTCTCTGAACTGGGAATTTCAGACGGACAGCTTCATGGCGGCCAGTTTACTTTCCCGGTTGATGGAGTGGATATTTTCGGAATTGCATCATTCCGATCTGTTCCCGGAAATGACATCACATTCGGTAAAGTTCAGAATGAGAATGTGTTCTACATTGCCGGTGGAGCTGTTTTGGGACTGCCTCAGTACATCGATCGTGAACTTGTTTTCAATGATTTCCGGATTCGAACCGACGGACAATTTCATGCATCCATCGCCGCCAACTTTGAAGTGGATTTCTTCGGTCTGGCCGATCTGAGCATCAACGGGGTGCGTTTTCAGAACACATCATCCCCGGAAATCAGGGTGGATGGCCAGTTCGGTTTGCATGCCATTCCATTCATTAGCGCTCAAGCCGGAGGGCTCACCTACAGGCCGGGGGGTTCGGTTTCTGTTGATCAGATTGATCTCGGTTTCGAAATAGTGGGAGTAGCCCAGGCCCAAATCGGAATAGAGTTCATAGATGATGGCGCGGTGCGCGGATTCAGCGGTCACGGTATGCTGAATGTGATGACCACACCAATCAATGCAGGGGTGCAATTTCAATACCTGAGGCAGGAGGGTGGAATTACATTTGGGGCCGAATTCCAGGCCGGGCTGCCACCCATACCTGTGGGTAATTTTGCGATTGAGAATATCGGTGGGGGCTTTACTTACAGTTCGGGTTCAGGTGATTACAGCGTAACAGTATCGGGAATGGTAACCATCATGCCGGGTACAGGAAGTGCCATATCTCTGAATCCGCTCGCAGTAACGGTTCGCTCCGGCC
>SLPZ01000015.1 GCA_007131725.1 Balneolaceae bacterium | reverse complement strand
TTGGCCGTTTCAGCCGTTCACTGCCTCTGCCAAACGTGGTAGATGTGGATAAAATCAACGCAACCTATGAGAATGGTGTGCTGATTATAACACTGCCCAAACTGAAAGAAAAAGCAGGCCGACAGATTGAAATTTCGTAAGTAAACCATTCATAAAAATTGAAAAGCCCGCGGGTCATGAAGGATAGCGGGCTTTTTCTGTTTTTAATGCATTTCAATTGGAATCTTCGTGAGATAGTGGCAGCCCCACTTACCAGAAAGTGATTTTATAGTGAAAGATTTAGTTAACAATTCTGAACCTTTAATCCACTATCAAAGAACTTGAATCATCAAAAATGTATGAGCTTCTGAATTAATCAGCTCCAACGGAGCGCCGGTCAACAACATCGTGCAGCGCGCGATGCTAACAAATCAACCCAAACGGCAGCCCCAACGCGGGCGCAGGCCAGACAGGTTCAATCCCAAACATAGCGTTCATCAAAATCAATACCGTAATTTCTTAAAAACTTCCGAAATTCTTGCTCAAAGCTCATCTTCTGATGATGAATGTGCTGATTTTTTATGTATTCAATCACACTATCCACATTTTTTGGAGACACAGAAAATGCCCCGTAACCATCCTGCCAGTAGAAATCGGAATACTGTTCTCCCATGGTTTTAATCCACTTGGATGAACCCTGCTTGACTTCCTGAACCAGCCTCATCTGGGTAATTTTCCTTGAAAGAAGGCATAAAAGATGAACGTGATTTTTATGTCCGCCAACTTGAATGGGATTGCACTCCAGATCTTTACAGATACCACCGATGTAATTGTAAAGATCGTTTTCGATTTGTTCGTCAATCAGATTTTTTCTGTGTTTTGTGCTAAATATGATATGAATGTAAACCTTGGAAAGTGATTGTGGCATGGCATTGTTTTATCCGGATTACGCCCTTACAGGGCTTTAACTAATGGACTGTACATCTGGCATAGTGCGTTGCACTATGTTATTGACGTTGCCCCCGTTGGGGCAAGTGAGAATGAATGTATAAGACATTTCGTATTTGAGGTTAACTACTGCTCACATATAAAAGAAGTAATCAGCAAAATTGACACTTTTCATTATCCAATTTAAACTTTCTATACCTATAACAGGTTAATACATGGTCAACAAAACAGTCTTTTGTCAATTTAGATGATCATTTTGAGTCGAACCTCAGAGAAATTTGTTAAAGCCCGATTAAGGCCGGTTCGCAGAATTCAATCAGGAGCATTTTAAAAAGAAAAATCTCCACCAGCGGTATCCCCACGCCTCTTCTTTTTCTATCGAAAAACCACTATCAGCCAGCAGCACTTTCATCTCATCGAGCGAGGTAGTATTGATGTTCTCTTTGGAGAGCAATTTGATGAAATAGTTGGCAATCACGAAAAGTCCCACCCGGTTCCAGTTCAGAAGCCAGAGATTTCCCCCATCTTTCAAAACCCTCCGGAAATTGGCCAAAGCTTTCTTCTGGTCAGTGTAATAATGAAAGGCATTCAGACATAACAGATGGTCAAAGCTGTTATCATCAAACGGAAGCTCTTCGGCGTAATGTTTGGTGTATTCAACGTTAACCTTGTATCGCAGCCGGTATTTCGAAATTTCCAGCATATTTGATGACGGATCGTTCACAACATACTGCTCGAACGGCCCGAATTTATTAATTGCCGCTTCTGCCAAAAGCCCGGTTCCGGCACTAACATCCAGAATTCGGTCTTCCGGATTCAGGTCCAGGTTATTTGCCATCTTTTTATGAGTATGCTTCAGGTAGGCTTCATACTTCTTGTCGTACCTGTGGGCAAGTTTATCGAACTCGGTGGTTGTTATGTTAGCTGCTCGTTTGATAGTGCCTCTGTATATGGTTTCTGTTTAATGAAATGCCTGCAGGCTTTAAGAATTTTTGTTACTGATTTAAACTATGTGGGTAAATTCATTGGTAGCTCAAGAACATCCCCTCTCGAGAGGGGATATGTTAGTCAAAAACACGACTTGTCGTGGTTTGTTTACTGGCAAGGGGTGTGTTTTTTGGGGCACGAAGCCTGATTCTGGGACACACCCCTCGTTCGATGAACAGTGCTTCGCACTTTCATCTTCACATTTCCCCTCTCGAGAGGGGATTCTATTCACTTCAAACAGATTACTCACAAACTTACCAGTAGAATCAAATTTTTATCTATCCAGTAAATTAATCAATTTTGAGGCAGCTTTAAAAGAACTTAGTTCACCTTGTATTACCTTATTTTCGGTTTCATTGAGTTTTTCCTGTATTACCGGATGCCCAAAGAACTTTTCCTTTAATTGCTGATGAATACTCTCGTACATCCAATGCACAGCCTGCCGCTGCCTGTTTTGTTCAAAATACCCGCTCTTTTTTACTTTTTTAAAATAGGTTTGGATGGTTTTATAAATTTCATTCAGTCCGGTTTCTTGCAGGGCTGAGCAGGTTTGAACCGGTGGCTTCCAGCCGGATGGCTGTTCAGGTAAAAGAGAAAGCGCATTTTCGTATTCACGGCGGGCTTTTTCGGCAGCCTGCAGATTTTCACCATCGGCCTTATTGATGGCCAGCAAATCAGCCATTTCCATTATTCCTCTTTTGATGCCCTGCAGCTCATCCCCGGCGCCGGCAATCATTAAAAGAAGGAAAAAATCAGTCATGGAGTGAACCACTGTTTCAGATTGCCCCACACCCACCGTTTCAATGAAAATCGTATCGTAACCGGCCGCCTCGCACAGCAGCATGGCTTCCCGTGTTTTTCGCGCCACACCGCCCAAAGTGCCCGATGCAGGAGTTGGCCGGATGTACGCTTTTTCATGAGAAGAGAGATATTGCATTCTTGTTTTATCTCCCAGAATGCTTCCTTTGGAACGGCTGCTGCTCGGGTCTACTGTCAAAACCGCAACCGTTTTACCGTGATTAATCAGCAGCTTCCCGAAAGTATCAATAAACGTGCTTTTCCCCACACCGGGCACTCCTGTAATGCCGATGCGGACAGAATTTCCGGTTTGATGAAGGCATTTATCAAGAATTTTCCCTCCCAATTCTCTGCGTTCAGGATGGGTGCTCTCGATCAGTGTAATGGCCTGTGATAAAAGTGTCCGGTTACCGGATAAAATTCCATCCACATAAACATCCTTTGGATGCAACACGCCTTTTTTTATCCTGTAGTTTGGATTCACAGATTTTTGCTGCTCAGCTGTTTTCTTCGATTTGTTTCCTTTATCTGACATGGTTCTCATTCAAACTTAAACTCTGCACAACTGAAATGTGGGTTTTTTTAAGATTCTGAAATGTCAGGTTAGATGGATTATTTTACCCAGATGGGCAAAAAAGGCCTAACCTGCATTTCTCACACTAAAATTATATAGAAACAATATCCATTTGATTGTAAACACCTTAGAATACATTTCAAAGCTTTTTTTAAAAACACCCTGGTTAAACGCTTCGAAATTTACCCGTGGACTGCGTTGTCCAAAAAATGGCTTGCTCAACGTACTCAGGTACGTTTCCGCCACCATTTTCGAGACGCCTTGCCCACAGCCAAATTTCTTGGTGAGAAATGCAGGCTAAAAGCTTTTTGGGTTTAAAATTACTTGTTTTAAAAAATATTAGCCACGGAGGCACGGATAAATTCGGAGTATTCAGGGATTTAATAGTGAATTTTTATATCAATGCTATTTCAACGGCAATTCGATGATGAAAGTGGTTCCTTCGCCTTCAGCGGTTTTTATTTCGATGGAGCCGTTATGTGACTTAATGATGTCGTAAGTCATCGAAAGGCCAAGCCCTGTTCCTTCACCTGCATCTTTGGTAGTAAAGAAGGGTTCAAATATTTTCTTTTTGATGGATTTGGGTATTCCCGGTCCATTATCTGCAGTGCTGATTTTAACTTTGTTATCAGATTTTTCTGTGATAATGCGGATAGTTGTTTGAATTCCGGTGTTGTTTTTTTGATGTTATTCGACTGAAGCCTGCAAGCCGTTATTGATGATATTGTGAAATGCCCGGCTGATATCCTGTGGAACCACATCCATTTTCCCGATAGATTCATCAAACTCTTTTTCGATGACTGCATTAAATCCGGGATCTTTTGCCCTCATGCCGTGATAAGCCAGATCGGCGTACTCATCGAGTAGTTTATTGATGTCAGTCGGCATTTTTTCACCGCTTTTGCCCCGTGAATGGAGCAGCATGCCTTGCACTATGCTGTCGGCTCTTTGCCCGTGCCGGTTAATGGTTGCAAAATTGCCCTCAATATCATCAATTATTTCGGCGATGTGTGAACTATGGATGTTGAAATCCGGGTTGTCTCTGTTTTTTTCGAGTTCTTCCTTCAGTTCGTCGATCAGCTCTTTACTGACTTCCGAAAAATTATTTACAAAATTGAGCGGATTTTTTATTTCATGGGCAATGCCCGCGGTAAGCTGACCGAGGCTTGCCATTTTTTCCTGCTGGACTAACTGCTGCTGGGTATTTTTCAGGTCTTCATGAGATTTCTGAAGGTTTTCATAAGCTTCAGCCAGTTCCGCAGTTCTTTCTCTGACTTCTACCTCCAGCTTTTCTTTTTGCCCTTCGATCAATTTTTTGTTTTTATGCTCTTCGCGAAGTTTGGCATCCGCGAGTTGCTGGTTTTCCTCCAGTTTTTTTGAAAGAAGCTCATTTGTCCGGGCTACACTACGCGCCAGATAGAATGAGTAGGAGATTGGAACAAGCAGTGAAAGTACCGAGGTCCACATTGCTGCTGATTGCGGCAGATAGCCGATTACAATCAGAACAAAAAACGTGATAATGCCAACAAAATAAATTCCAAATCCTACCAGAATTATGTCAAGATCTTTCAGATTCTGCTTGAAGCGTGCCCTTACAAAAAGTGCCAAAACATAGATCATACTGATAAGCCAGAGCAGAAGTGCTGCATTAAGGATGATCAAAGGGCTATAAAACGTAAATCCGGTGACTAAAACGGCAAAAATAGCAAAAGCCCAGAGTACCCAGTTTCGTTTTTTTTGTATCAGCTTGTATGCAAACAAGACATTAACAAAACTGCTTAAAGATATTCCGATGCCGCTAATCAGCATAGCGTTAATAAAGTCGCGAGGAATTTCCCAAATAGTAAAATAAAAGATCCCGACAGAAGAGAGGCCAACTAAAATAAACAGCAGTGCCGCAATCAGGTTAAGGCGCTGCCGGGGATACAATATATATAAGAATATCAAAAGAATACCGAGAATAGTCGAAGCTCCCATTGAAAAGCTTTGTGCTGCCATGGAAATACTCCGTTCAGCGGCACGATCTTGAAAATGCTGCTCAATATTTTCATACGGCCCTATAAAAAGGTTAAGCCCGAGGATATAAGTTTGCGGGCCTACTTCCATTAGTTCATGATATGAATACCGAAGCGCAATAAACTGCTGTTCGGTGTTACCCCATTCAAAAGAAACCG
>SLPZ01000151.1 GCA_007131725.1 Balneolaceae bacterium | reverse complement strand
GGCAACTCTGTGATACGACCATTCACCGTCGAGCCTGACAGAAAGAGGGTCATACAGCCGTCCATGTTTGGTTACCAGGAATATTCCAGAATCTCTCATCGGAACCAGGCCCGACCGGGCCCTGGTATCCTGAAGGCCCGGCCTGCTGCCGTATAGTACATCTACAGGGTGCCTGAGCCTGTACCCTTTTAACGTTACATCGTCTCCTGTTCCCGGATTTTGACCAGTTAAACGACGTACATGCAGAGAAGACAATCGTTCAATACTCACATGATTGTCGGAGTCGGGGAATACGGTCTCAAATCTGTTTCCGCCCAGCTCATCATCAAATAAACTTTTCAGAAAATGCTCGAAGGAACCTCTGTAAACCCGTTCTCTGTTTCGCTGCCAGGTTCGTTGCTGCCTCCGGTTTTCCGGCTCCATTTCTTCAAATCTCGAGTAAAATGTATACATACCGCCATCCCCTGTTCTTTCCCAGGAGTAATCAACCAAATCTATATGGATGGTATAGCCCAAGGCAAAATTTTCAACTTCCAGAGGCTGGACTGATGAAGCTTTTATGCTTCCATCATCACCTTGTTCAAAATCAAGAACCCAATAATTGTTGATTTTTGTTTCTCTGGCATAACGGTTTGTCCCCAAAAAATTTCTTCTGAATTCCTGGTATTTTTTTAACCACTCTTCATTGGATGCCTGGACTTCAAGCGGTTCAAGCTTCAGGGGGCGGGGTTCCATTTTTATATCAAATTCAAGGCTCTGATCATCACCGGTAAGACGAATTTCTTCTGTTTGAGTTCGGTATCCGATGAAACTAAAAACCAGTTCATGCTCTCCTGATAAATCCGTTTTAAATAAAAACTCTCCGTGATCATCTGTGGTGGTTCCGGTTGTTGTATGCGATAAATATACATGAACAAATGGCAGAGGCTTATCGGTGTTCTTATCTGAAACCGTTCCGGATATGATAACATTTGGCTTGGCCTCAATTGAAGTTTTGAGCGGCTTGTTATCGAAAAAAACAAACAGAGCCGGCACAACGAAAAGAATCACTTTTAAAAAAATGACCATGAATGCCAAATCTTTATTCAGAAGATCTTGCTGTTTGATTAATATATTAAAAACGATGTGCCAAATGGCTTTGTTGCCATTTCATTCTACAGGCCGTCCTCTTAAAGCCACACCCAGTAAAAAATACCAGATTGTTAAAGCTGCAAGGCGTACGGTTTGATTGTCCCTGTCGTACACCGGGTTGACTTCGCACAGATCAAAAGAACTGACTTTTTCATTCCGTCCGAATTCCAACGCCAGTTCCAGCCATAAATCTTTTTTCAGGCCCGAAGCATTAGGCGCACTTACACCGGGGGCCTCAGACTGTTTTACGGCATCCATATCCATGGTAACCATAATGTTGCTTTCGGCACTTTCCAGGTGACGAAGTATCGTTTCTTTTGAAACTTCGCGCTCGAAATCTGCTGTCCCGCCTTTTGACTTTACGAAATTATAATGTTTGAACGCAACTGTGGATGGGTTTAAACCAAACACATGATAAGCTTTGCAGAATGAACCCGGATGATCGAGTGCCTGCCTGAATGGCGAGCCCGAATGCGGTTCATCTCCTGCAAGCGGCCTCACATCAGTGTGTGCGTCCACATTTATTATCGTCACTTTTTTCTCAGCCTCCGCATATCCTAAAAAATGGCCATAAGCAGTTTCATGACCGCCGCCAATTATCACCGGTATTTTCCTGGTTTTTAACCGGTCGGCCACTGCTTTGGCCAGTATCTGCTGATTTTTTGCCACATCGCCCGAACACGGAACATGTCCGGAGTTATACACATTCTCAAGCAGGTTGGTATGTTTTTGATAATAAGATGTGTGTGGAGTGAGCTTAAACAGTTCTGCCCGTATCAGTTCCGGTGCTTTCGCAGCCCCTTCCCTTCCGCCATTCAGCACTACCCCCCGATCGCACGGAAAACCGATCAGGTGCACCAAAGCTTTTGCGGGTTCAATTCCGTTGATGAAATCTCTTAATCGTAAATCTACAGTCATATTATTCATTATTTGATTTGCCAAAATTCCTGAAGCGGAATCTGTTTTTCCATTCCAAAAAGGTTATTAATAAAATAGCCAAAATGGTAACCGGAAATACTAAGTAAACCATTATACCGGTAAAAATACTTAAAAAATCGTGATCGGTTGAAGAGAGGAAAAGATAGAACAGGTACGAAAAATAGAAGAAGAGAAACATCAATCCTTCCCAGCGCACAATTTTATAGCCGGTGTAAAAAATTGGAATGCATAAAATTGAGGCTGCTATTAAAACAAGCAGGTCAAAATTCACAAGTACTTCTTTTACCGGAATGGCTCCCGGAATAAACAACCCTGAAACGCCCAAAACAGCCAGCAGGTTTAAAATATTACTGCCTATAACGCTGCCTATTGCAATATCCCGCTCGCCTTTTAAAGCGGCTACCAGAGTAATTACAATTTCAGGCAGCGATGTGCCAATTGCAACAACAGTCAACCCAATCACCAGTTCGCTGATGCCTGCCATCTCTGCAAAAATCAGTGAACTGCTGATGACCCACCTGGCCCCATAAACAAGAAGGACAAAGCCTGCCACACAAAGAACCAGGTTTACGAGTGATGGCAATAATTTTTTTCCTGGTTTTTTCTCTTTGGCAAAATCTGTTTTTCCTCCCTGCCGCGCTAAAAAAATCATGTAGATAATCAGCAAAAAGGTAAGAACAAGACACTCAGCGAATGTGATCATTCCGTTCAGAGAAAAAATGTACACCAGCACAGTAATCCCGATCATGACGGGAACATCTGATTTAATCAGGCTTGCATTCACTTTAAGCGGGACAAACAAAGCAGCAATGCCAAGAATCAGAAGAGTATTGGAAATATTGCTTCCAATAATATTTCCCAGCATCAGGTCGGTCTGCCCGCTTACACCTGCCTGAATGCTGATGGCGAGCTCCGGCGCACTTGTTCCGAATGCCACCACCGTAAGGCCGATAACCAGCTTAGAAATCCCTACGTACCCGGCCAGTTTCGACACGGCCCTCACAAGAACTTCGGCTCCTCCAATCAGCCCAATAAGGCCAGCAATAAACCAAAATGTGGGTTCAATCAAAAAAGCTCCGGTTATAAATTCTGAATTTTTAGCAGGCTGATAGTTTTTACAACTCAAACAAGTTATTGAACACTGCGAATAACCTGAAATATTTATAACAATTTTTTGCCTTTCGAATAAACACCGGTAACAGAAGTGCCTTTGTAGTGATAGATCCGGTAATTGATGTCCGGCGCATCCAGAATTACGAAATCTGCATGTTTTCCGGTTTCGAGAGAACCGGCCTGATGATGTTCGTCAAGGGCTTTGGCGGCGTAATAAGTAACCGCCTTTAAGCTTTCGGCGGGTGTAAGCCCCCCGTGATTGCAGGTAAGCATCATAGCCAGTTCAAGGTCGAACGATGGGGCCGACCCTGGATTAAAATCGGTAGCTATGGCAACATCAACTCCGTTATCCACCAGTTTTCGGCAGTTCAGATAGGGCTGGCGTGTATAAAGCGAGGCTATGGGCAGGGTAACTCCCACTACTCCGGCTTCAGCTATCCGGTTCAAACCTTCATCAGAAACCTGTTCAAGGTGATCCGCGCTCACAGCTCCCACTTCTGCCGCAAGCTCAGCTCCTCCGCACGATGTTAACTGGTCGGCATGCAGTTTTGGTTTTAATCCGTGTTCCAAACCGGCAATCAAAATCTCCCGGGCCTCTTCAACCGTAAACGCTGAGTCTTCCACAAATACATCACAAAACCGGGCCAGTTTCTCCTCCGCAACAGCCGGTATCATCTCATTGATGATCAGGTCAATATACTTGCGGCGGTTGGTTTTATATTCAGGCGGGATGGTGTGAGCTCCCAAAAATGTAGATATGATATTTACATTGTTTACTGCCCGCAATCGCTTGTAAACCCTTAACTGCTTCAGTTCATCATCAAGCGAGAGGCCGTAACCGCTTTTGCACTCAATGGTGGTAACTCCCTGGGCTGTTATTTTATTGAAGAGCACAAATGCTTTTTCAAACAGCTCGTCTTCAGATGCTTTCCGTGTCTGCTCTACTGTGGATAAAATCCCGCCGCCCGCTTTGGCAATTTCGAGATAGCTTTTTCCCCTCAGGCGCATTTCAAACTCATCAGACCGCCAGCCGCCAAAACCGAGATGTGTGTGGCAGTCTATAAGGCCGGGTATTACGATATTTCCCTCTGCATCAATATGCCGGTCATTCAGGTATTTTTGCGGGATTTTTTTTTCTTCGCCTATCCAACTGATGATTCCATCTTCCCACGCTATTGCTGCATTTTCAATTGCATGAACAGCACTTTGGCCGCCTTCCGGGCTGCATGTATAAAGTGTTGAAATATTTTTGAGAAGAGGCATGGTTTACTCTGTTTTAGGTTTTTTTGACTGTGTTGAATTGTACGGGTAAGTGATTAAAGCTTACAGGGCAAGTCACGGATGCATGATGCCCACAAAATTCAACATAGAACCAGTTTTTAAAAGGTTAATTCAAAAGAAAATCAGCAACAAAAATTTATTCAATTTTTATTAAGATTTTTGAAACAAATATTTCCATGATGCGTACATCCAGGTATATAAGATGTTTTGGTTAAAGAAATGTACATTGAAGCCCTGCATTTTGAAAAGTGCAGGGTCTTTTTTTTATCAGGGAAATATTCCCATCTGCTCGTAAATCTCCCCAAGTTTGTTGATTGCATTGATGAATGCTGCCGTTCTCAGATCAACGTCATGAACTTTTCTCAATTCATTTATTTCGTTGTAGCTGTCTACCATAGTGTCTTTCAGCCCTGCATCAACCAGTTCAGCCTCACCTCCTCCTTTGGCCAGATGCTTCAGTTCTTTGTCAGTAAATCTTCTGTCTGATACGGTTTCGATTACGGACAAAATTCGTGTATAGCTCTCCTCTTCAAATCGTTTGCCCATACGGCCGAAACGGACGTGCTGAATATTTTTCAGCCATTCAAAATAAGAAACCGTTACACCACCGGCATTCAGGTAATTATCGGGGATGATAAGAGCCCCGCGCTTTTTAATGATTTCATGCGCTTCCGTTGTTGTGGGGCCGTTTGCCGCTTCACCGATAATTTTAGCTTTAATCTTGTTTGCATTTTTTTTATTGAGCTGGTTTTCGAGCGCGGCAGGTATCAAAATATCACACTCGGCTTCGAGTACCGCACTGCTGTCTTTTAATGTTTTGGTGCCTTCAAATCCCGTGATACCGCCACTCGTCTTTTTAAACTCCATCAATTTATCCAGGTCAATGCCATTTTCGTTGTAAATAGAGCCGTCTATTTCGGCAACGCCAACCATAACAGCACCGGACTCAACCATATTTTTTGCAGCATGATATCCAACATTTCCCAATCCCTGAACAACAAACGTTTTTCCCTCAATGCCGCCGTCCAGCCCGATACTTTCCATGTCTTCTTTGTTTGTGCAGGCTTCCTGAATGCCAAAAAATACTCCCCGGCCGGTAGCTTCGGTTCGTCCGCGAATTCCCCCCTGGTTTAACGGTTTACCGGTCACGCAGCCTTCGGCATCAATTTCCGAACTCATCTGGCGATAGGTATCCATAATCCAGCCCATTTCTCTTGCACTGGTGCCATAGTCGGGTGCAGGCACATCAATTCCAGGGCCTATAAAGTTTTTATTCATTAGTTGAAACGTGTACCGTCTTGTGATTCGCTCCAATTCGCGTTCAGAATAGTTGTTTCTTTCAATCATTATGCCGCCTTTTGCCCCGCCGAACGGAACATTTACAACAGCACATTTATAGGTCATGAGTGCCGCCAGTGCCATGGTTTCATCTTCATTCACCATCATACTGTAACGAATACCTCCTTTTGTAGGCAACTTGTGATGGCTGTGTTCAACACGCCATCCCTGGATTACTTCAATGGATCCGTCGTCCTTTTCTATTGGAAATGCAATGTGCAGTACGTCATTACAGGATTTTATCTGCTCCAATAGCCCTTTTTCAAATCTTGTGTAGGCAGCAGCTTTATCAAAAGCCTTATTAACCTGATCATAAAATTTATAATCACTCATTTAGTCTCCTCTTTTGGTTATGGTAGAAATACTATATCTGAATTGTCGCAAATATGTACCACACATTCAACTTATTCTTGAAGAGTTGGTTTTCATGTATTTACTGTACACAACCTTCCATTGATTGGGAGTGCCTTCTAAAGATATAAGGGCAATTTGTGCGATTTTGATGGGTGACCGCAGTTTACCTTGAAGGTTTTCAATTTCCGCGGAGAATTCTCTGCATGAGCCTGTGCTGTAATGCAGTGATAGATGCGGATACTCTCTTTTGCTGAAATTGCCGCCTAAAACATTGTCCGTAACATCATAAAGATTTCTGAGCTGTTCCGTTTTCTGAACTTCTGCGGTTATCTTCTGATAGGGCACATCACCGCAATTTACTCTTGTAAGCTGCACGAAAAACTGCTGAGCAACTTCAGTAATTTGCGCCACAGCCGTTTTCAGTCTCGGCAGGTTCCAGTCCGGAACTCTCGAGAGGGTTATGTGAGGTAAAAAAGGAAAAGATTGATATTGATCGGAAAGTCTTTCTATTTCAGACCGATAAAATTCAGCCGACTTATGATCGGGCAATAGCCACAGAACATATCCGTTTACATCGGGCAGCTTCAACCGGCTCTCACATCCGTATGGTCAGAGGTGCGAATGCTGAATACATTGATCAAAAAGAGAAATGCAATGGACCCGACAGCTGCATAAATAAGAGGCGCGAAAAGATTTAACAAAATTGCTGAAACCCCAATAATTACAGATCCGACAGCACCGCCAATAATATTTCCAATCATCCCGATTCCCTCTTTGATCATCACAAGATCAATAATAAAGCCCACAAGCAGGCCAATCGAGATTAACCAGTAGATGGTTACGCCATTTAATTCTTCCATCAATTCAATGTTTTAATTGTATTAGCCTTATTTTGATGCATAAGGTACAAAGTTTTCATTTTTTTTCCCGCTCCCCGGCACATTTTTTATGAAATTCCGCAAAGATCTTATCAGAAAAATTATCCATGTGGATATGGATGCCTTCTATGCGTCTGTGGAACAGCGGGATTTTCCCGAATACAAAAACAAACCTGTTGTGGTTGGCGGTTCGCCACAGGGGCGCGGGGTAGTGGCAGCCGCAAGCTACGAAGCCCGGAAATTTGGCATCCACTCGGCCATGCCGGCTTCCAGGGCGGTAAAACTTTGCCCACACGCTATTTTTGTAAAACCCCGGTTTGATGTGTACCGGGAGGTATCGCACCAGATCAGGGAAATTTTTTTTGAATACACTGATCTTGTTGAGCCGCTATCTCTGGATGAAGCCTATCTCGATGTGACCGAAAATCACAAAAACAATCCTTCTGCCACACTCATTGCCCGTGACATCAAGAAAAAAATCAAAGAAAGAACCGGGCTGACTGCCTCCGCCGGAGTGGCATCCAATAAATTTCTTGCCAAAATTGCCTCAGACCTGGACAAGCCCGACGGCCTTAGTGTAATCCCGCCCGGCAAAGCACAGCCATTTATTGAAAAACTGGAAATTGGAAAGTTTTACGGTGTCGGCAAGGCCACGAAATTGAAAATGGAATCGCTTGGGATAAAAAACGGAGCGGATTTAAAAACCTGGGATGAAGTGGACCTGGTAAGGCATTTTGGCAAATCGGGGCATCATTACTACAGAATTGCCCGGGGAATCGACCACCGGGAAGTGAAGCCCGACCGCATCCGAAAATCGATCGGCAAAGAGCGGACGTTTTCCGAAGATATCACCGACCTGGAGTGGATCCGGAATTTTTTGGATGAATTGTCGAAAAAAATTGCAGCCTCAATGAAAAAACTGAATGCAGCGGGCAAAACCATCACCCTGAAAGTACGCTACGAAGATTTCGAAACGGTAACCCGCAGCCAGACACTGCACCACTACACCGACCGGGCAGAAGACCTGGCCCGGATTGCAAAAGAATTGCTCAATCAGACTGAAGCAGGAGCCCGCGAAGTCAGGCTTCTGGGCATCTCGGTATCTTCGCTGAACCTTGCCGAAGGAGGCATTATCGGCGAACAGCTTGAGTTGCCATTTCGTAAATAATCGTTTTCATTGTCCTGGCTGATTGAGATGAGGAGGCCCAAAAAATCGTCATCCCGCACCTGCCTACCGGAGCGGTAGTGCAGGCAGGCTTGATTTACATTAGCTCATGCCTCAAATCGTCATCCCGTGCTCCGACACGCTCATTTTTTGAACACGCAGCGATAGCGGAGTGAAATCTCCACTCTTTGCACAGAGATGTCCTTGAACAACGTTTGGAGATTCCTGATCAAGTCAGGAATTACGGATTTTGGCAGGAGATAACAGCCTGTCCCTTTCGGGAGATCTGAGTCCGGCACGACGGTATCAGTAATTTATATCTTTAGGATCCCTCCTATTTGGACACCCTCACTTTTGTGCATCACAAACAAGGTCTTTATTTATGGAACTCAGGTAATTCTGTGCTGCTAATTCTACCCGTTATAAGTATCCGGCAGGTCATTTTCGTAGAGCACCACATCGCCGGGTTGAGCATAGCCGGTGAGCACATCGTTGGCCTCGAAGAGTGAGCTGACAATTTTCACTTCCATTGACCGGCCGTGTTCGGAAGACCGAATTCCTCTTTCTATCGGCTTTGCGCGATCAGCACCCACGAGTATTACCAAGTCGATTCCCGAATTGCCAATGTGCTTGCCAAATTTCTCGTTTTCAAGTGCTTCCATTTCACCCAGCTCAATCATCCCCGGAGTGATGATTATTTTTCTTCCCTCTTTGAAGGAATCGAGAACATCCACAGCATTTTTTGCGCCAACCGGGTTGGAATTGAATGCATCATCGATCACGGTAATTCCATTTTTATTCTTCAGTTGCAGCCTGTGTTCCACCGGCTCCAATTTTGATGCTGCCAGTGCCACCGTTTTTAGACGGATTCCAAATTCCCGGGCAACAGCAGCCCCCAGCAGTAAATTCTGAATATTGTGTGACCCAAGAAGCCTGGTGTTGATCTGTTCTTCTTCGGCAACAGTTCCGTCATCATCAAGCCATCTCATCAAAAATGATGTACCTTCCGGACCGGTTTCTATCTGGAATGCCTGAACCTGGCCGTCCATACCTGTTAAAACCGTTTTGACGTTATGCCGAAGTGAAGCCATCTGTTTAACACGCGGGTCATCGCCGTTCAAAATCAGCGTACCGCCCCGTTTCAACTCTCTTGCAAGTGTTGATTTTTCCATTGCAATCACTTCTATTGAACCAAAGGTTTCGAGATGTGATATTCCCACATTAGTGATGACGGCCATATCGGGTTTTGCAATGTTACACAGCTCTTTGATGTTGCCTTCGTAACGGGCGCCCATCTCCAGAATCAGCACCTGGTGTGCGGCATCCAAATCGTTGTTGATCACTTTACAAATACCCATCGGCGTGTTGTAGCTTCCCGGAGTTACACACACATTGATGCGCTCTTTTAAAAAAGCATCAATCATAAATTTGGTACTCGTTTTACCGTAGCTGCCTGTAATGGCAATCACTTTGAGATGAGAGAGTGAAGCCAGCTTTTGCCTGGCCTGCTTTTTAAATCCGTTTTGGATCATCCGTTCAACCGGTTTTAAAATCCATGCGGCTATAAAAAGAAATCCGGGAATCAAAATATCCACAACTACCAGGCTGAATCCCATAAAATAGGGATCGATGTGCACGGATGGTGCGGCAAAATCTCTCATAGATAAAATGGTGTGTCCAAAATCAAACAGGACAAACCAGAGAGCAGCCAGCGGTATCACAATCAGCAGGCCAAGACGTTTCATCCGCGGTGTATAAACCAACGGCTTTTTCTCTTTATCTGCTTTATAGCGAGATGTGTCGACAAACCAGAAAAGGGTAAAAATGCCCATAATAATGGCGCCGGATGTGAGAGTGATGTGTTCAGCCACCACATATATCATCAGTAAAATGAGCAGCAGATAGAAAAAATGTTCGGTAGTCATTCCTCTGGAAAAAAAGTGGACTGAAAACCATGACCTCATCTCGTTGGTTTTATACCCCACTTGCTGAAACATCTGGAGAAAAAATCGCAGGCGGTACAGCGAATGGCGAATAAATACAGCGATCAGCAGATAGATAATTCCGTTTGTAAAAAGCGTGTAGAATTCCAAATTGGATAGTAGATATAAATTAAATCAGGCTATGGCAGTTCGACTCTGAGGAATCTGAGTGTTATATTTATGTGATTTCCGGCTGTTCCTGGAAGATTTTATTCATCGTTCTTACTGTTTTTTGTGGCTCTTCCGAGCCATGCAAGATATAAAACATCCATGAAAAGATGGTTACAACTTTACAAACGAATTTCAGGAAATATTCAAGATTTAAGAACTGACCAAATTAAAATCTTAAAAACCCATATAGACGTATGAAACTCATTATTCCAATGGCAGGCAGGGGCACTCGAGTACGCCCGCATTCACACACAACCCCCAAACCTCTTCTACCGGTTGCGGGAACCATGATTGTTGAGCGTATTGTAGAGACGTTTGCCCGTACGCTTGACCGCACCATCACAGAAATAGTATATATTCTTGGCCCCGATTTCGGGAAAGAGATTAAAGATACCCTCCGGGAAATGAGCGACCGCCATAATGCCAAAGCCACTTTCCGTGTGCAGGAAACCGCCCTGGGAACCGCGCATGCCGTTGCTTGTGCCGGAGAAAGTCTGCAGGGCGAGGTGATCATCGTATTTGCAGACACCCTGTTCGATTCCAAAGAAAAAGTTTCTGTTGAAAATGCCGACAGCGTAATCTGGCTGAAAGAAGTTGATGACCCCTCCCGGTTTGGTGTGGCCGTTTATGAAGGAGAAACCATTACCGATTTTGTGGAAAAGCCGAGTGAGCCGATTTCAAATCTTGCCATCATTGGTGTTTATTATTTTCAAAAAGGTGAAGAATTGAACAAAGAGATTCAGTATCTGCTTGAAAATAAAGTTAAGGGCCACGGCGGTGAGTACCAGCTAACGGACGCACTTGACCGCATGCTGAAAGACGGTAAAGTGTTCAAAAAAGCCACGGTTGATGAATGGCTCGACTGCGGCACCCTGCCCGCATGGCTTGACACCAGCGGAGAAATTCTTGCCAAAGAAAATCATTCGTTCCAAGAATTTGAAAATACAACAATCCATCCGCCCGTATTTATTGGAGATGGGGTTGATATTGCCGGAAGCGAGATTGGGCCGAATGTGAGTATTGAGGCTGGTTCTACAATCAAAAACAGCACGGTCAAAAATTCAATCATTCAAAAAAATGCCACACTGAAAGGCTGCACACTTGAAGGCTCTACCATCGGCAACCATGTGGAAGCGGTGAATGCTAAAGGTGAAATCCATCTTGGTGATGATTCTGTTGTAAAGCAGTAGTATCGTTTCAACAAAAGAATGACCCAACAGTAGTAGTGTTTAGTCAAGTTTCGTTTGTCGGAAAAAGGCCTGACAGGTTTTAAAATGATACGCTTATTTATGTTTGAAATATCGAACAAAACTGTCAGGTCTAACCCAAATTTTTAAGCTTGACAAGACGGTAGCTTTCCGAAAAATCAGGGATTGTACGTTTTCTGCCTGTACCGGAATGTGTGTGTATCTCCTGCAGTTTTCACTACTATTTCAATCAATGTGGCATAAGATCTAAGTGAAGTTACCCAGAAATTTCCAATCTATGCTTTGGCAGCATTTCTTATCGCTTGAGCGTTCAAAAAATGAGCTGCCATCAGCGTTTATTACCACCTTTGAAGAGAATGATTTGAAAAACAGGGTAACTACTATCAATAATATTTCCCTGATTGCTACCTGAATTGTTTTTATTTTTACAGGCTAAAATAAATCCACAGTATCACAGTGACAGATATTCCCCAAAATCACAAAAATATCTTTTCAATAATTGGCGAATGTGCGAAATCCATCAACCAGAAAGTATTTGTAGTGGGTGGTTATGTTCGCGATTACTATCTCGGGCGTGAAAATGAAAATATCACCGATATTGATTTTGTAACGGTGGGTTCAGGGATCAAACTGGCACAAGAAGTTTCAAGAAGACTGAATGCCCGGAAAATTTCGGTTTTTAAACAGTTTGGGACAGCACAAATTAAATACAAAAATCTTGACCTGGAGTTTGTAGGAGCCCGGAAAGAAAGCTACAGAAGAGATTCTCGCAAGCCCATTGTTGAGGATGGCACCCTTGAAGACGACCAGCTTCGTCGCGATCTCACAATCAATGCACTATCCTGGTGCCTCAATCCCGATTCTTTCGGTGTATTGCACGATCCATTCGGTGGTATTCAGGACCTCAATAACCAAATTGTCCGGACGCCCATCGATCCGGAAAAAACATTCGATGATGACCCCCTGAGAATGATGAGAGCTGTTCGTTTTGCAACACAGCTCAGCTTCAATATTGCCGATGAGACTTATTCTGCCATCCAAAAAATGGCCGAACGCCTCTCCATTATTTCAAAAGAACGAATTATTGAAGAACTCAATAAAATTGTTCTTGCCCCTAAACCATCATACGGGTTTAAATTGCTGCTGAATACCGGCCTTTTAAAACAGTTTTTCCCGGAAATGGTAAATCTTTTGGGGGTTGATGAAAAACACGGCCAGCGCCACAAAGATAACTTCTGGCACACACTCGAAGTACTCGACAATGTTGCTGAAGAGAGCGACAACCTCTGGCTGAGATGGGCGGCCATCATGCACGATATTGCCAAACCGCCTACCAAAAAATTCAAAAAGGAGACAGGATGGACCTTCCACGGCCATGATGCACTCGGCGCAAAATGGACTCCCAAAATTTTTAAACGCCTTGGCCTTCCGCTGGACGAACGCATGCGATACGTGAAAAAACTGGTGCGGCTTCACCTGCGGCCCATCGCCCTGGCTTCAGACGAAGTGAGCGACAGTGCCGTTCGCCGCCTGATTTATGAAGCCGGTGATGAAATTGATGACCTGATGACACTTTGCCGGGCCGACATCACCAGCAAAAATGAGTGGAAGGTGAAAAAGTTTCAGCAAAACTTTGACAGGGTGGAACGAAAAATCCAGGAAGTTGAAGAAAAAGATAAAATCAGAAACTGGAAAAACCCGATCAGTGGAGAGCAAGTCATGTCTGTTTTAAATGTAAAGCCCGGCCCTATTGTCGGAGTAGTGAAAGAAAGAATTAAAAACGCTATTCTTGATGGTGAAATTCCAAATGATGCTAATGCAGCCTATCAATATCTATTACAAATTAAGGATGAATATTTGCAAGAAAAAAATGCCTGAAATTTCAGGCTCTCTGCGTGTATTTTTTTCCTGCATCAGACTAACAATCCGAAAATAACCATTGCAAAATGACCTGGATAGCCAACGCTTACGCAAAAATTAATCTCGGACTGCACGTTCTTGAAAGGTTGCCAACCGGTTATCACCGGATTGAAACCGGGTTCTGCTTTCTGGAGTGGAACGACCGATATGAAGTAGTACCATCACAACAATACAAACTTTCGCTGACTGACAGTTCAATTGAGGCTGATGATACAAACCTGATTACCCGGGCATATCATGCTTTCGACAGATATGTTGGTTTAAATCAGCATTATACATTTTCAGTAACCAAAAATATTCCCGCCGGAGCCGGGCTGGGCGGGGGAAGCAGCAATGCCGCCTTAACCCTGCGTATGCTGAACTATCTGGAAGAAGCAGGCCTTACCGATGATGAACTGATTGACCTCAGCCGTGACCTCGGTGCAGATGTTCCGTTTTTTGTGAAGGGAAAACCGGGAATCGGAACCGGGCTGGGCCAGGATATTGAACCCCTGGATATTCAACCAGATGCCTGGATTGTAGCCATTTATCCGGGCTTTGAATCGTCTACCGCCGAAGCTTATACAAATTGCATTCCCAATCCCAATCCCGATTTTTTGATAAAATCAGTGCTGCTTGAAGAAGATCTTGACCAATGGCAGTATTTATTAGTGAATGACCTTGAGCCTCCCGTAATTGCAAGAAATGAACTTATCGGAAATATTAAAGATCAAATGCAGGAGTTTGGGGCAGAATATGCCGCAATGAGTGGCAGCGGTTCCACAGTTTTTGGTATTTTCAGCCAGGATTTTGTTGCAATTAATGCATATGAATCGTTTCATAAGCTTGGCTTTTCAGCTAACTTAACAAGACCGGGTTTTAAGCCCGATTATGGGATTTACCGAAAAGATGGTTAAACATTAATTTTAATAGATATAGCATAAAAACTGTTACAAAAAATTACTGCTGTGTAAAACCATCATTTCAAAACAAAAAATTTTTTAACACCTAATAGCACGAACGAATATGTCAAATAATAATATAATCGACCCAAGAATAGGAATGGATGCTGACTCTTTCAGGGAAGATATCAAACAGCACCTTCGCTATACGCTGGCTAAAGACGAGTACTCTTCCACCAATTGGGACTACTACAAAAGCGTGGTTCTATCTGTTGCCGATCGCCTTCACGACCGCTGGATTGAAACTCAGCAGGGTTATTACAAGCATGATGTTAAACGTGTATACTACATTTCTATGGAGTATCTGATCGGGCGCCTTCTTGATAATATGCTGGTAAACCTGGGATTGCAGGATGTTGCAGCAGATGCTTGTGAAGATCTTGGACTTGATTTCGATGAAATTCGGAATGCCGAGTGGGATGCAGGCCTTGGAAACGGAGGGCTGGGAAGACTTGCCGCTTGTTTTCTCGATTCTATGGCTACGCTGGGAATCCCCGCAATCGGGTACGGAATCCGTTACGATTACGGAATTTTCTATCAATCTATCGAGAACGGATACCAGGTAGAAAAACCTGATCTTTGGCTTCGTTATGGCAATCCCTGGGATATCGTGCGGCCAAAAATTCAATATAATGTGCCTTTTTACGGCCATTCACACGCCTATCACGACGATAGTGGTGAACTCCGTTTCAAATGGGAAGGTGCTCACGATGTTTTAGCTGTTGCATTCGATACACCTATACCGGGCTATAAAAATGATGTGGTAAATAATCTCAGACTCTGGAGGGCCTCATCATCCTCCGCTATCGATCTGAAAAGTTTTAACCAGGGACAGTATATCGACGCTGTAAAAGATACTCAGCTAAACGAAAATATTTCTCGTGTTCTCTATCCGAATGACAAAGTATTTGTTGGACAGGAACTAAGACTGAAGCAGGAATTTTTCCTTGTAGCAGCTTCCATGCAGGATATTCTCCGCCGATTTAAAAAAACCAATGATGACTGGCGAAAACTGCCAGAGAAGGTGTCCATTCAGTGCAACGATACACATCCCAATCTTGCAATCCCAGAATTAATGCGCGTACTGGTTGATGAGGAGGGGCTGAACTGGGAGCTTGCCTGGGATATCACCGTTAAAACCATGGCCTATACGAATCACACCATTTTGCCGGAAGCCCTTGAAAAATGGCCGGTCTCGCTACTCAGAAATTTACTGCCGCGGCATCTGCAGATTATTTATGAAATTAATCGCAGATTTTTACAAAAAGTCAAAACTCAAATTGGTGATGACCGCAGCAAACTGAGCCGTGTTTCTATTGTAGGTGAAGGTGAAAACCCGGTTGTGCATATGGCATCGCTCGGAATAGTTGGGGCACATAAAATAAACGGAGTGGCTGCACTTCACAGCGATCTGATCAAGAAAACACTGTTTCGTGATTTTCATGATATCTATCCGGAAAAGTTTACCAACAAAACAAACGGTATTACTCCAAGACGCTGGCTGAAGCAGTGTAACCGTGAGCTTGCTGACCTGATATCCGAAAAAATCGGTGATGAGTGGATAACTGATCTCGACAAAATCAGAGAAATTGAAAAATTTATCGACGATAAAGATTTCATGGATCGGTACTCTCAAATCAAACAGAACAATAAGCAATACCTGGCTGATTATGTGGAGGAAAAAAGAAATATAAAACTGGATGTAAGATCCATGTTCGACATCCAGATCAAACGCATCCACGAGTATAAGCGCCAGTTGATGCTCACGCTTTATGCCATAACGCAGTACAATCGAATCAAAGCCAATCCCGATTTGGATGTGGTGCCCCGAACCATTCTCGTGGCCGGGAAAGCCGCACCGGGTTACACTATGGCAAAACTTTTCATCAAACTAATGAATGATGTGGGTGAAAAAATCAACAATGACCCCGATGTAAATGGCAAACTGAAATTCCTCTTCCTCGAAAATTACAGTGTAACACTGGCTGAAAAAATGATTCCGGCAGCCGATCTTTCCGAACAGATTTCTACAGCAGGATTCGAAGCATCCGGAACTGGGAACATGAAGTTTGCACTGAATGGTGCCCTCACCATCGGCACACTGGACGGCGCCAACATCGAGATCAAAGAAGAAGTGGGCGATGAAAACATTTTTATTTTCGGAAACACCGTGGATGATGTGGAACGGTTTCGCCTTGAAGGGTACAACCCCTGGGATTATTACAACGCCAATGAAGAACTGAAAAAGGCCATGGATCAGATACGGGACGGTTTTTTCAACGAAGACAAACATCTATTTGAACCAATTATTGATGCACTGCTGAACGGTGGCGACTACTTCCTGGTATTGTCAGACTATGAAGCCTATGTCAACAAACAGGCAGAAGTGGACGAACTTTACAGAGACCAGGCCGAATGGCACCGAAAAGCCCTGCTGAATACAGCCCGAGTTGGCAAGTTCTCATCAGACCGCACCATTCGGGAATATGCTGAAGAGATTTGGGGAGTTGAAGTAAAATAAGTATCGGGTAGCAACATAGATGGTCTACCACTGAACCTGTGTGTCTAAATCTCAAACTAAACTCCATGACCCGATCCGCTTCAGTATGGATCGGGTAAATTATATCATCGGGTTGCTGGGATATAAAAAATCTCCGGCTCAATTTATTAATATGTGATTAGCGGCTCGAAACTAACAACCTGACAGAGTACCATGCTTTTCGGTTCCTGTGTCAGTTGTGATCCAGAGATAACTTCCTACATAACAATTGTGCGCGATCCCTACAGGCTTGTAGGGACTAACGCACTCTCTCAGGTCGCTAAACACGTACATTTATTAGCTGTTAATCCCGTCAATAAATTGGACAAAAAGGTCAAATATTTAGGTAACCTCTCTATTCAGAATTCGTAGAATAGCATCATCAAATAACAATCAATTTTAAATCAATGAAACGATCAAGAATAATTTTAACGACCTTAATTTTTACTGGATTTTTTCTGTCAGGAGCTCTCTTTTCTAACGCTAAGGCACAGGAATTACAAACTTTAATTGAAGGCGATGTAACTCATGGTGGTTTTGGCGGGCCGATTATTAAGTTTGGCAATGTGGCTGGTTCGTCAGCTGTCTGGGTTGGCGGCCGGGGAGGCTGGATAATAAACCTGAATGAACAGCATGCAATTTCTCTGGGGGGCGGAGGTTATGGGCTTGCAACCAACCACCGGGTGCCCGTGCCGGTTGATGGTAACGACGAACTTTATGCACTGAACGGCTATGGAGGCTTTATATTCGAATATACCAATCAATCCTACAGGCTTTTGCATTTTACCGCCTCAACATTGATTGGGGGCGGCGGTTTGATGCTTCGTGAAAGAAATTATGAGGATGTAAGTGATGATGTGAACCCTTATTTCGTATTAGAACCGGCCGTGAATGCTGAACTGAATGTAACAAGCTTTTTCCGTATAGCCGTGGGTGCAAGCTACAGGATGACAAGCGGTATCTCAGATTTTGGCTATCGTGACAAAGATTTTTCGGGACTGCACGGCAACATAACTTTCAAATTCGGAGGATTTTTGTGAGATCTTTAATCCCTTTTTTTCTGATCATATTTTTCCTGTTTCCGGTATGCTCGCATGCACAACAACAGGAAACTCTGTTTGATAATGATATTGATCATGGCGGATTCGGAGCACTGGTTTATGGAGTAACATCTGTAAATGGTCAGGCCACTTACCTCCGCGGCACTCGCGGTGCCTGGGTTATCCGCTTTCGGGGCGGACATGCTGTAAACTTAGGCCTTGCCGGATATCGAACCCGCCATAACTTTGATGCAGTGAACTGGAATCAACCGGATGTGGATGAACCTGAAATGCGAACCAATTACGGCGGGTTTGAAGTGGAATATGTCAACCGTTCATACCGCCTGGTTCATTTAGGTGCAAAAACTCTGATAGGCTCCGGCACCGTTAGATATCGCAACAGCGGGGATTTTGACAAATCATCGGATGATTATTTTGTGCTTCAGCCCGGTGCCAACATCCACCTCAATATAACAAACTGGTTCCGGATCAGTGGTTCTGTTTTATATCGATATGCATCAAACGTAAACCTTGAAGGTACAAGCAGTTCAGATTTGTCTGGTTTTTCAGCTTCGATCAGCTTGCGATTTGGTAGATTTTGAGTTAAAAAATTTCGTCCGTTTGTTTATAACCAACATTCTAAATTTAAATGCATCCTTTAAGATCACGAAAAAAAAGCTTTAACATCGTCTGGCGAATTAGATTTTTTGAAAATTTCCCAGTCCCAAGCACGTTTGGCGACAGTGCCTAAAATCCCACTATTTAATTTTGATATTTCCTGATCTGGTTGATTGAAATCTGACTGAAGATCTAATGAATTTGTTTCTGCAATTCCATCTCTACTGTTTTACCTGTCTTGATCTTATAAGTACTCAAGACAATTTTCGCCATCTGATCCATGTCATATTTTTCTGAATTGATAATCAGAT
>SLPZ01000128.1 GCA_007131725.1 Balneolaceae bacterium | reverse complement strand
TCGCCTCCATCGCCTGGTTCACCGCCTTGCCGATATCCTCATTCTCCGGAAGCTGCAGCAGAAAATCATACCGGGCTTTTTCGGGCAGATACATCACGCCCTCGGCCTTGTAATCATCCGGACCGATGGTACGCCTACCGGTCTCCTGCTTCGAGAGCACTTCATGCACCGGTCTGAAACGGCTCCAGGCATATCTCAAAAAAATGAGCCCCAGCACAGGGCTTGAATATTCATAAGAACTAAGAGAAGAGTTGGCCCGCAAGTTATCAGCCGCCGACCACAGGCGCTGTTCAAGTTGTTTAAGGTCAGTACTCATGTAAATGGTTTTCGTTGATGAAGATGTGATTCTGTATAAAGCTTTAAAATAACAGAATGGGTGGAAAATGGAAGGGGGAATTTTTAATGAAAGCACCCATATCCGAACATCATTAAAACTGTTTATCTCCTTTATGTACAAACAGCCGTTGTCTGCCCATAAAATCTCCTCTTGAGAGGAGACAGATTACGAAGCGTTCAGCGGAGTAATCAGAGGTGTGTACCGGGAAAGACCACAGGCTTGTGCTAAATTTCTGTCCTTAATCAACGTCCTTCAACACACCCCTGCGAAGCGTACAGCGTAGCAAGCAGAGGTGTGTCCCGTGAAGACCACAGGCCTGTGCTGAATTTCCGCCCTTAATCAACGTTCATCAACACACCCCTGCCAATCTCGTTAACCACTCGATTGTCTGTCCCCTCTCAAGAGGGGATTTTTCTGCCTATTTTTTTCATCAATTTTGTAAGGAATTTTCATAATCCGGTTCATACAAGTAGTATGAAACGCCCAATTATTCCATATAATCCAAAACTAAAAGAGAAAGCCCGGGAACTGCGCAACAACAGTACGCTGAGTGAAGTGATTTTGTGGGGATACCTGAAAGGCAAACAGATGCACGGTTTCGATTTCCATCGCCAAAGTCCGGTCGATAATTTTATTGTCGATTTTTTATGTCGCGAACTCTACCTGGCTATTGAGCTGGACGGATATACCCACCTGCTTGAAAAAACCACACAACGAGATCTGGAAAAAGAGAATCGCCTGAAAGAGTTCGGAATAAAACTAATCCGATTCTGGGATGAAGAAGTTTATAATGACATTGACAATGTTTTGCGTGTAATCGAAATCACTGTACTCGATCAAAAAAAGAAGTTTGAGCTATAAAATCTCCTCTTGAGAGGAGACAGGAGGTGCAGCGTTCAGCGGAACCTCCAGAGGTGTGTCCCGTGAAGACCACAGGCCTGTACTGAATTTCTGTCCTTAATCAACGTCCATCAACACACCCCTGACCGTATCACTCAACATGATCCGGTTTGTCCACTCTCGAGAGGGGATTGGTTCATCTCCTCTTGAGAGGAGACAGATTGCGGAGCGTTCAGCGGAGTAATCAGAGGTGTGTCCCGTGAAGATCACAGGCTTGTGCTGAATTTCCACCCTTAATCAACGCCCTTAACAAATCTCTGCCTCCTCCGAAATGATGTGTAAAATTAGAGTCACTTTTATAAGGCAAACTACCCGCTTCTATGGAGATTCCACCTAATCCTTGTTAAACCATTTCTCATCGAGAGAGTTTTTATCGGCACCGTTGAATAATACAAACAGGGAAACCATCAGCATGGAGAAGTCGAGACGCAATGCATGGGCAAAGGTCCAGAATCCTTCACCAAGCTGCGGAATTTTTGTAGTAATGATAGCCACGGCCATGGTAATAATCAGAGGAATGGCAGCCAGCCGGGTAGCCAATCCAAAAATGATTAATAGTGCACAGAATACCTCAAAAAACCCCACAAAGTACGCCGTGAATTCAGGAAACGGAAATCCCATATCAATAAACCGGCCCGGCCCTCTTGTATCGTAGAAGATAAATTTTTGCAATCCGGCAACGAGAAATACATAACCGAGAATCAGGCGAACGATCAGGTATGCAGGTATATCATTGGTTCTGAATAATTTTTCCATATTTATTGAGCAGTCTGTTAGTTATGTTTGATTATGTTGTCAGTTGCAATAAAACAAAGCTAACCCGGAAATAGAAATAAAAAGTTTTGAAGAATAGTTTCAGATTTAGACAATCAACTAAAGTTTTTACCTGGTTTTACTGATTGCCTGAGATTCTTATTTGTCCACTTTTTATAACTGTAGTTATCAGAATTTGAATTAATATTCTGAAGTAAACTATTGTAAATATTTTGATTATAATTATTCATAAATAGAATCGGTTGCTCACGACTATTATCTGGCCTTGAATTGGTTGACGGGAACAGGGTGTTTTCAGCGACGCTTTGGCAGCATTTGTTACCGGCCATAATCGTTGATTACCATCTGTAGGCGTTATGGACCATTCAAATGGTGCCGCGTTGATGAAAAGCCCGCCGTCAACCCCGACAGCTGTCGGGGCTTGATTTTTTGATACTTTTGTATCAAGACAAAAGTATGAAGATAATTGTGATGGGAATGATTTGAAAAATGGGTTTACTCCTGCTGTTTAAAAGTACTTTTTTATATTGAGATCTTCTTTTTACCACGAGCAAATCACTTTAATAACAAGTATCTTGCCGCATATTTTTTTGTTAATCAAGCCAAATAAAAGTGTCACCCTGTACCATGAAAATCTTATTAAGCCCCAGGTTATTATTAATTTTTCTATCTATTTGGCTGGCAAAGGCCGGAGCGGTTCATTCGCAGGACTCAACAAAGCAGACAGCAAGTATCCCGGTTAGTGCAACAATCAGCCTGGCTAACGAGGGTATTTCAATCATTCCGGCGTTTAGCCTGGGAGAGCCGGCTGTTTTAACCAGTTTTTCTGCCGGGAATCGTTTCCGCTTTGAACCTGAATTCTATTTTTCCGCTGAGGGAGATCCCTGGGCATTTCTGCTCTGGGTGAGGTATGACCTGCTGCGTCATGAACGATTTTCATTCCAGATCGGGATGCATCCCGGCTATACGTTTCTGAAGAGTGAGGGCAACGATGATGAAACCGTAACGGAGGTTGTAAAAATTCTCGCAGGTGAACTCTCGGCTCGTTACAGAGTAACGGACAGCTTCGATATGGGACTTTATTATCTGCGCGGAGGCGGTCTGGACGGAGCAAGCCCGCGGGAATCTCATTATCTGAGCTTTAGCACTGCGCTTCCAGGGCTGAATCTTACACGCGGGCTGCACCTCACATTCCTGCCGCAGATCTATTATTTAAAAATTGATGACACGGATGGCTTTTATGCGGCATCAACGTTATCATTCGGACTTGATGATTTTCCGCTCACACTTTCATCTGTGATCAACAAAATTATCGACAGTGATATCACCGGCAATCCAGATCCGCTTTGGAATATCAGCCTCAACTACAGTATCAGGTTCTAACCCGGAATTGTCATTGGAAGTATTTGTTTAGCGGCTCGAATCTAACAACCTGACAGAGTACCGTGCTTTTCGGTTCCTGTCAGAGTTGTGAACCAAAGGTAAGTCCCTGCGAAACAGTTGCCAGCGTTCCCGACGGCGGTTTGGATCCTTGAAGGCGTTCATTTGCGACGAAGTGACGCTTGAAGGATCCCGGAAAAGCACCGGTAACGCTTCAAGGACACTTTTTTCGCGCCAAACCCAACTTAAATCCTGCCCGTAAACCGCAGAGCGCAAAGCGCCAAGCACCAAGCCCGACTTAAATCCTGCCCGTAAACACCTCTCCCCAGCGGTTGGTGGCTTCCACAACGATGTCCCTGTCATCACCGGAAACCGGCGCGTAGAACATGTGATTGGATAACTGTGGATTGACCCAAGGCCTTCGTTCAGGTTTATCGTCACCGGAGTGCAGTTCTACCGATTTGGGATCGCGGCCAAGACGCTGGCTCATACGGCCCCGGCGGTCGCTGCCTTCATACCAGACCACCTTCCACTCGGGGTCCCAGTCCCAAACATTGGCAACAATTTCGTGTGGTGCATCAGGATCGCTGCCTTTTTTGTACACCCGCATCTGGTGACCCAGGTCGAATCCGGTTGATTTGTAAGTCCACCGCAATTCACTGCCGCGTGCTTCATACAGGCCATATCCGTTAGGAGTGCCATCCCAGCAGATGGGACCGCTCCACCATGCTCCACACACTGTGCCGTGAATATGCTCGTGGACTCCGTGTTCAAACACGTGCTCATGCTCGTGGGTATGCGCCGAAAGTATATGCGCCTGATACGGTTCCAGCAGCCTGTACAATTCCTCGCGGTTTGAAACAGAAATGTGAGTGGGAGGATTATTGTGCCCCAGCCGTCGGTATTGCAAGCTTAATACAGGTATGTGCATGGAAACGACCACCGTACGGCCTTCTTCGATACGTGCAAGATCGGCCTCCAGCCAGTCGAGCTGATCCCGGTCGATGTAACCCACGTACCCGGTGCCGTGCCAGAAAATATTATTCAAAACGATGTAGTGAATCTCGCCAACATCAAAAGAGTAGTAAGCCGGGCCAAAATATTCATAAAACACTTCGTAAGATGCCTCGGTTGATCGTACATCAAACAGGATATCGTGATTCCCGAGCACCTGGAAAAACGGGATGCCGGTTTTATAAACCGCTTTCTCATACTCCGGGAAAAGCTCCAGGTTGTCGAACATCAGGTCACCGCAGCCAAGCCCGAATGATGGCCTGTCACCAAATTCAGGTACCAGGTTTGCGATATCCGGTACGGTTTCCGAGTGGAACCTCTCCACCTCGTACATATCTTCGGTTTGCGGATCGGCAAGCAGCAAAAAGTGGTGATGGTCATCACTGGTCCGCCGCGGCTCCAGTTCGAACGAGATTTCTGCAATATCATCATCTCCGGGTTTTATCCGCTCATAGAACCGAGCTGTGCCTGTTGGATTCAGCGGAATTTTATATCCCGAGGGAACCGTGATATACACGAAGGGCCGGCGGCCATCCGAATACAGCTCGTATAATCCATCGCTGTCTGTTTCTGTGAGCCGGAGTCCGTCGGTTACGGCAACATTGGCAACCGGAGATCCTTCAGATGTAACCTGCCCCCGCACCCGTACCGGTTTGCCGGGAATCATGGCGGCCTCATTTCGTTTTCTTTGATACGGCTCGGCCATGGCCTGGCCGGCAGGCAGAATCATCGGCAATAATCCGGCTCCGGACATAAGCCCGGCTTTCTTCAAAAATTCGCGTCTTGAATTGAAAAATTTCTTCGTTGAATCTTGCTGTGACATGATGATTTGACGGTTTTATGATTGGAATTGAATCGTTGAAAACAAAGCATCGCTAATAGAAAGGAAAGAAATTTAATGTAAACATTCAGTAAAAAACGGGAGTAAATCGAATGGTGAATTAAAATCTCCTCTTGAGCCTGCCTGCGCTGAAGCTTCGGCAGACAGGAGGAGACAGAATGAGAAGCATTCAGCGTAGCAAGCAGAGTTTATCAAAAGATGAATCTCTGTACGCATGGAAGAGTGTGGATTAGAACTGCATCCGCAGAAAACACATATTGTCTATTGCAAGGATCACAAGCGTCGCCAAGAGCAAAGCAAGGTAAGTTTTGACTTCCTTGG
>SLPZ01000228.1 GCA_007131725.1 Balneolaceae bacterium | reverse complement strand
TCTTCCACACCCCGAAAATCAACCCTTCCAATTACCCTGATGCCTTCAGCATGGCACGCCGTTGTGATCTCATCCAGAATATCCCTGTCGCCCATAAAGCGGTTCACGTTGGCAGCGGGAAGCGGATTCTGAAAAAAATCAACAATCCCGCCCACATTAATCACCAGGGCGTTACAAGCTGTCTGCTTCAGGTAATCCACAACTACATCAGCATCATAATCCGGGGCATCGATCTCCCTCAGCACCGTTTGCTGAATAGTTAACGGCTTTTGATACCAGTACAGCTCCTCATCGTTTCCGGGTGCCTGTTTGTATGGTTTCGGGCTGCCATCACGCCCGTATAATGATGCAGGAATGACCGTCAAGCCGCCTGCAAGAATAGAGCTTCTTTGAATAAAATTTCTTCGTGTTAGTTTCTTCATGATTTTTTGAATTTGATGATTATCTATGTTCGATTATAATTCAGAACAAAAAGCACTGCCCTTTCTGAGGACAAGTTTAGCAGCTTGAATTCAGGAGATTTCTCCACTCCGTTTTGGCGGAAGATCACAAGACCACTGCAGGCTATACAATTCTGATTTATTGCCTCTGTTCAGGAAGAGGTTCTTCTTCATAATCCGTTTCATTCACCCAGCCGGTTTCCATTTCTTCCCCTTCGATGATGAATCGGTGATAAAAGTTGACATGCCGGGTATCGCTATACGGGTAAGCATCAAACACATACCCGCGGCCAAACATGCGGGGATCCTCCTGCTTCCTCAGCCGTTCAAATAGTTCCAATTTGAGCTTTTCTGCTATTTCGCGGTAGGCAGGATCTTTTGCAAGATTATGGATACAGCCTGGATCATCAGCAATATTATACAGTTCCTGGGATGGGCGTTTTCCAAAGTTCCACTGCCAGTAGTGATGCATCCCCGGTGTGGTTCGGTTTTCCAAAATGAAGGTTTTCGTTGGGCTGCCGTCCGTATTTAAATACCCGGTTTCAGGATTGCCTGCAGGCCATCGTGTTGGTTCAAAATTATGGAGGTAGAGCATGTCACCGCGAATAATGCCTCGTATCGGGTATCCCCAATCATAAGGCCGCCCCACATCATGGCGCTCTTTGCCTAACAGCACATGGTCGCGGTTTGGATTAACATGACCTTCATTTTCGGAATAGAAAATATCAGTAAGGCTTTTTCCAACAGTGGGATGCATCCCGGTTTCCTCCCACCGGAGTCCGGCAAGTTCAATAAAGGTGGGTGCAAAATCCGTAAAGCTGACAAAATCATCGACCACTCTTCCCGGATTCCGGATACCATCGGGCCACATAATAGCCAGCGGCATATGGGCCGACATTTTATAGGTCTGGCCTTTCACCCTTGGAAATGGCATTCCATTATCTGAAGTTACAATCACTACGGTGTTTTCAAGCTCGCCAAACTCTTCAAGAATTTGCAGCATTCGGCCAAGGTGCATGTCAAAATGTTCAATCTCAAAGGCATAATCGAGCAGATCAATTCTTATTTCTTCATCATCGGGCCAGAAGTAGGGTACTTCATCAATATCAGATAGGCTCTTTCCGCCAATTTCTATACCTGAACGGTACTCGTAAGAGCGGTGCGGCTCGGTGGCGCCATACCAAAAAGAAAACGGCTTATCAGCCGGACGGTCTTCCAGAAAAGCCCTGAAATTGGCGGCATAATCATTATCGGAAATAGTGGATGTTGGAGGGTCTGCACGTTGTTCATCATACGCCATGCCGGTGAGGCTTCTGGGCTCACCCTTCTCAGTTAGAGCAACACCCGGCGCCCACTTTTTGCCGGTTGCTCCAACAAAATATCCGCTTTCTTCCAGCACTTCGGAGTACACTTTGAACTTATGTGGAAAATAAGGCCAGTGATTGGCAGCCTCTTCAAGCTGCCACGAGTTGCGCCCGGTTAATATGATGGAGCGCGACGGTGCACATTTGGGGTTGGGCACAAACGCCCGATTAAAAAGGATGCCTTCATTAGCTACCCGGTCAAATGCCGGAGTGCTGACCCACTCCGTTCCATAAGCACTTTTATGCGGATAGGAGATATCATCGGAGATGGCAAACAGAATATTCGGCCGCTGTTTCTGATGATGATCCTGTGCCTGCAGTGATGAAAACGAAAAGAACAGAATGATCACCACTGAAATAAGTATCACATGAAAATTTAAGATTTTCAAATTGCAGATGAGATTGTGCCGGTTCATATCATTCAAATTAACCGAAGAGAGTTTTTGGCTGTTTGATCCTACTGAAAAGAATACAATAAATTTTCTAAATTATTTGAATTTACATCCCTTTTCATCTTCGACTGACGAGTGTTTTTTTCGTTTGTCGAATTCCCGGACCCACCCTCCGGCTCCCACCCTATGGCGAGCTGCACGCCACAAGGAAGAAGGGACTTTTTCGGACCCTTACCCCAGCCCCTTCCCTATCCCGACTGAAATGCGTCGGGACAAGGAAGGGGTGACTTTTTGCGATGGTTTTATCAATAAAATAAAGTCCCTCCTTGCGAGGTGCTTTTCCTCGGAGGGAGGGATTTAGGGTGGGTCCCAGTTGGAGAGAGTTTGGGTTGGGTCCTTTTCAAAACAGCTTCGAAACGATCATACAATCAACTACATTCATTATATAAAGTACAACTAACACAAATTGAAAAATTTATACCATGCAAGAAATTATTATCACCGGAGCTTCGAGAGGATTTGGCCGTCATGTGGCACTGAAACTGGCAAAACCTGGACGCTGCCTGCACCTGATATCTCGCAGTGAATCTGCCGATACGGCCTCACAAGTTATCGAGCGCGGAGCTGAAGCTAAAACCTGGAGTATCGATCTGAGCCGATCAGCAGAAATTGAAAAATCATTTTCACCCGTTCTGGATGCAATTGATACAAAGGAAGCCGGTTTTATCGGATTGATCAACAATGCGGGAACACTCAATCCCGTTGGGCCGCTTGGCAAATACGATACGAACGAATACCGGGCACATCTCGAACTCAATTACGTTTCACCTGCTGTGCTGGCCCATCTTTTTGTAAAACGGTTTCAAAAATTACCGGTTACCAAGCGGGTTCTTTTTATTGGATCTGGAGCTTCACAACGGCCTATCCACGGCTGGAGCCACTACTGCAGCAGTAAAGCCGGTGTTGATATGCTGGCCAAAACCATTGCCCTGGAACAGGACAGCATGGATCATAAAGTGGAAACTGCCGTGTTCAATCCCGGACGCATCGAAACCGACATGCAGGAGTTGCTCCGCACATTGGACAAAGAAGACTTTCCGCTCGTGGATGATTTTATCGCATCCGCCAAAGACGGACGAAACCTGCCGCCCGGCCAGGTTGCCGAAAAGATGGTTCTTCTTTTTACAGCAGATAATTTCCCGCATGGAGAAATCACCGGCAGATAGGGATGGTACGTAGAATTTTATCTTGATTTTAGATATTTGGGTTTTTTCAGTTCTGTCTTTTGAACCCACCCTCCGGGTCCCTCCCTATGGCGAACTGCACGCCACAAGGAGGGAGTGACTTTTTTTCGGAATATTTAATTTGATAACAAAATAAAAAGCCCCTTTCCTATAACGCAAAAGAACGGCATAAGGAAGGGGTGACTTTTTACCAAGACTTTCCCAAATAAATAAAAAGTCCCTCCTTGTCCCGATACGCAGTTTGTGTCGGGATCGGGAGGGATTTAGGGTGGGTCCTTTTTAATCAATCTTTTCACAAAAATTTTTGACTCTCAGAGTAAAGAGAGTTACTATTGTTTAAAGGTGCAACAATAGAAACATTTTGGGCAGAAATATCTTTGATGTAGAATAAAAAGCTATATTGAAAAAGGCCCAAATATATTTACTGACCTCAAAAAATTTTTAACATGAAAACAAAAAAATTATTTACCGAACTCTGTCTGATTGCACTTATCACAGGGTTCATGGCAACAACTGCTTTCTCACAATTTCAGCAGGACCGTCTCACCTCCCCGGTTATCGAAGATGACGGATCGGTTACTTTCCGTTTGATGGCTCCCAATGCCGACTCTGTTAGCATTACGGGAACCTGGATGGAATCACTCCGATACACCGAAGAAATGACGAAAAAAAACGATGGTATTTGGGAAATCACACTCCGCGATTTAAAACCGGATTATATATGGTATTCTTACTGGGTTAATGGAGTTCGTACAATGGACCCTCACAATCCCTGGGTGATTCGTGATGTTGTCAACACCTTCAGCACGTTTATACTGCCCGGAGAAGAAAGCCGAAACCTGATGCTGAGTGACGGAAATCAGGGATCGCTGCATGAAATCTGGTACCCATCACCCACCCTTGAAATGGATCAGCGCCGGATGAAAGTCTACCTGCCGCCGGGATATTTTGAGACTGATGAATCTTACCCCGTCTTGTACCTTCTCCACGGCGGAGGCGGAGATGAAGAAGCGTGGACCGAACTCGGCCTGGCCAACCGGATTATGGACAACCTGATCAATTCCGGCAAAGCTGAACCGATGATTGTGGTGATGGCCAACGGGAATCCGAATCAGACATCCACATGGCACGTAAATCCCGGCCATGAACCGGCACGAGAAACAGATGCAGCAAACCCGATGTCAAACATCGAATTCGAACACAGCCTCGCCCAGGATGTGATTCCGTTTATTGAATCGCGCTATCGTGTAAAAACCGGCAAAGCCAACAGGGCGGTTACCGGCCTCTCAATGGGCGGCTGGCAAACACAAAATATGGCGCTGCTCTATCCCGAAATGTTCGACTATTTTGGTGTTATGAGTATGGGGATGTTTGAAGACGGTCCGTTTGGCATAGATCCCGAAGAGTATTTTGCCAATGCTGAAGAGAGTCTGAGAAACCTCGAAGAAATCGGGTACCAGCTCTATTGGATCGCCTGCGGAACCGAAGATTTTCTGTTCGAAAGCGTGGAATTCATGACTGAATACCTGGATGGCCTGGGCTTCGATTATAAATACCTGGAAACCGGCGGCGGCCACACCTGGGATCTTTGGAGGCTCTACCTGTCTGAATTTGCCCAGAAGATTTTCAAATAGGCATGGTTTTCGATATACGGAATGGACCTTTCAAGATATATTTTCATTTTAAGGTTCATCACTTAAACCCCATTCTGCAAACTGCCCGGCGCTGGGTGCTAAGCGACCCATTCGGTTAAATTCGGACAAGTCCAAAGTTCTGTCCGGAAAAAACCGCGGTGTACGCAGGGCAGAGCAGGGGGCAATAGCTAAGTTTCCTGTCTAACACCCCCTCTACGTTACTCAGCGCTCACTGCGGTTAAAAGTGGCAGGCTCATATTTTTAATAAGTGGTGACTTTTTTCAAAGTTTTGTATGAAACTGCTACATTACCAATAACAAAAAACCCCTCCTTGTCCCGATGCAAAATGTGTCGGGATATGGAGGGGTTTGGGATGGGTCATTGAATTATGCCTGCACCGGTTCTTCTTCAATATACTCGCTTACACCGGCGGCTTCGGTCATTACATCAAATAGTTGTGTGTTTTTCACAAAACCGTTGATCGCCTCACTGCCCGGCCCGAAAGAGGCCAGCTCCACATAATCGGCGGTGTGTGA
>SLPZ01000036.1 GCA_007131725.1 Balneolaceae bacterium | reverse complement strand
CGTCCATTAACCCTGGGCTACACCCGGCCCGATTTGTACGCCTCATGCTACACCGGGTATTATCGCAATGAGCACGCCGCAGATTTTATCCGCCATATCATGGAAGAGTACCGGCTCGATGGTATCTGGCACAACAGCATCGGCGTGGGCGGCATCTGCTATTGCGATAGCTGCAGGGAATCGTTCAGCCAGAAAACCGGCAAAGAGATACCGGTGCAGCACAGGGCATCAGAAGAGGAGCTGGATGAATACATGGAGTGGAAATCGGCCGTTGCAGACAAGAACATGACCCTGATGCGGGAAACCGTGAAATCGTTCGGCGATGACAAGGTGTACACCGCCGAAGTGTGGGGCAAGTTCGATGTAACCGGGCGTATCAATTCGGGGATTGACCTTTACAACGCTCGCGACCACTTCGATTTTTTGGTGTGCGTGGCTTTTTTGGTGAGGAACAATATTCATGCGCAGTTCGAAGATCTGCATTATGCACAAACAACCATCAAATTTCTGAAATCGCTGGCTCCTGAAAAGGAAGCGGTCATCCTGTTTGGCGGCAACGGAACCCGGCACCGTATGATCATGGAGCCGCAAGTGGATACGCAAATCTGGCTGTGGCAAATGTTGGCGGCAGGCGGACGGTTCTGGAACTGCTATTTTACGGATATCCCCTCCATCACTCACGACCGGCGCAATGAAATGGTTCACTCCGAAGCGTACCGGTTCGCCCAAAAACATGCCGATCTTTTTGAACAGCAGGTGCCGGTGGCAGATATCGGCGTTTACTATTCCCGGCCCACACGGAGGTCGTACAGAAAAGAGCGTGTAGAGGGCGACCTCTTTGAATCATCCATTAAAGGGCTGGAGACGATATTGATCGAAAATCATGTGCAGTACGATTACATCCCCGACGATCCCGCCATTACCCCCGAATCACTGGAAAAATATAAGCTGGTTCTGTTGTCCAATATCCGGTGCATGTCGGATAGCGAGATTGAGGTGATTAAAAATTATGTGCGCAATGGCGGAAAGCTGATTGCCACGTATGAAACCAGCCTGTACGACGAACATGGCAGGCAGCGCGCCGATTTTGGCCTGGCGGAACTGTTTGGTGCAGAATACACCGGCCAGAAAGAAGACACCCGGATGGACTGCTACCAGTACATCAAAAAACGTGAACACCCGCTTGTGAAGGCCGACAGCCCGAAAACCGAACTATTGTTTACCTCCGGGTACACCCTGGTTTGTACGCCGCGGGAGGGTGCGGATGTGATCTGCACGCGTGTGCCGAGAATCCACAATCAGCCGCCTGATAAGTCGTGGGTTGATGAGTTCACGACAGAAAATCCGACGATTGTCCAGAACAAATACGGGCTGGGTTCTGTGATCTATTTTGCCAATCAGCCCGATGTGGTGAGCCATAACATTGGCCATCCCGATGTCCGTAACCTGCTGCTGCGTAGTGTGCGGCATTTAACCGATAACAAGCTCCCGGTAGAAAGCGATGCCCCGGAAAGTGTGCAAATTGGCCTGACGGAATCACGGATCAGGCCGGGAGAGTATGTGCTATCGCTGGTGAATACCACTTCGGGGCCGGGCCGTCCGGTGAAGACCCTGCTCCCCGTCGATAATTTCAAAGTAACGCTGCGATTGAAGGGCCGTTCGCTGGAATCGTATCGAGTCCTACGTACCCAGGGAGATTGCGACATTTCATCAGAAGCCGACCGGGTCAATGTGCAAATCAGCAGGCTGGAGGATTTTTGCTGTGTGCATCTTAAAATGAAGGTCTGATTATTTAGGTAACTCCTTTTCATCAATCACATTGACCTGTGAGAAATTGCATTCTATATTCAGGGTGTAAAACTAACTATCACACCGTAAAACCATTTCCTCATGCCCAAAACCCGCAAAGATTTTCTCAAAGAAACCGGAATTATTACCGGCGGCCTTCTCACAGGCGGATTATCAGCTCCATTTTCCTTTGTAAGCATCAAGAACAGAGACTCGCTGAGGTGGCAGGGCAGCGAACGTTCCGCAGACCTGGTGATTATCGGGGGCGGAACCGGGGGATGTGCAGCAGCACTTTCAGCGTTGAAAATGGGCCTTTCGGTTATCATGACTGAACCGACCGACTGGATTGGCGGCCAGCTCACTTCACAGGCGGTACCGCCGGATGAGAATCCCTGGGTGGAAGATTTCGGGGCCTCTCGGTCATACCAGCAATACAGAAGGCATGTGAGGCAATACTACCAGGAAAATTACCCGGTTATTGAAGGGCTCAGGGATGATGAATTTTTCAACCCGGGCGATGGATGGGTGTCGCGCATTGCCCATGAGCCTCAGGTGTCGGTGGCTGTGATCGAAGCGATATTGTCTCCCTGGATCAGTAACCGGTAGCTTCGCATTCTTAAAGAGCACACGCCGGTAGCTGTGGAAACGGATGGAGATCATATCAGAGCGGTTGAGGTTATGGATGATCGGACTGGCAAACGCATCATCCTAAAAGCGCCCTGGTTTATCGATGCAACCGAAAAAGGCGACCTCCTAAAACTGGGTAATGTAGAATATGTACTTGGTGCCGAGGGGCAAAATCAAACCGGTGAGCCCAATGCTCCGGAACAGCCCGATCCCGAAAATGTTCAGGCCTTTAACCTCTGCTTTTTACTGGAATATATCGACGGAGAAAACTTTACGATTGAAAAGCCAGCTAATTACGATTATTGGAGCAGTTATACGCCAAATATTTCCCCTCCCTGGCCGGGTCCGCTTTTCAGCCTTACCTATACCCACCCCATGACACTCGAACCCAGAACGCTTCCGTTCGATCCGCTCGACCAGGATGGCTGGTGGGCCTACCGGCAGGTGATCAATCACAACAATTTTGAGACCGGTTTTTATCGCGGGCCGATATCGTGCATCAACTGGCCGCAGCACGCTTACCTTGAGGGTAAATTGGTGGATGAACCCGAAGAAGTGGTTCAGCACCATCTGAAACAGGCTGCAGAGCTGAATATGTCACTTATCTACTGGCTCCAGACGGAAGCACCCCGGCCCGATGGCGGACATGGCTGGCCGGGACTTCGCCTCAGGGGCGATATTTTTGACACCGAGCATGGCATGGCCAAACACGCCTACATCCGCGAGGCTCGCCGGATCAAAGCCAAATTTACGGTTCTGGAGCAGCACGTTGGCACTGAAGCCAGGATGCATGAAACCGGCCTGAGCGAGGAAGAGGTAAGAGCTTATGAATTTGATGATTCAGTGGGGATTGGCGCCTACCGGATTGACCTGCATCCCAGCACAAAAGGCAACAACTACATAGACATCAGCTCACTGCCATTCCAGATACCACTTGGTTCACTGATACCGCAAAGGGTCCGTAACCTGTTGCCGGCCTGTAAAAACATCGGAACCACGCATATTACCAATGGCTGTTACCGATTGCAGCCTGTGGAGTGGAACATCGGGGAGTCTGCCGGAGCCTTTGCAGCTTATTGCAAAAACAATGGAAAAGAACCCCACCAGGTGTATGACGATATGGAATCTATCCGGGAGTTTCAGCAAGCACTTATGGATTTGGGAGTAAGGCTCCAATGGCCCCAGGACAAAGTGCATGCATTATAATTTATGAGTGGGAGACATTCGCCTCTTTATGATGTAAAATTGGGATGTTTAAACTTAGAAAAAACATCAGTCAAATGATTGAAATATCAATACTATATGGCTAATATTTGCGTGCCCTGAATGTTGGTAGATTTGCCTGTCCATTCGGCTTGCTGCCAAACATCTTTATCCAGGTTTCCATCAATTGTCACCGGTTAGCCTGTTTTGTGAATTACATAAGTTTTGGGCGAAAAAACGGGATGCTCATTCTCTAATGGCTGAGCTTTTAGGAAGGGAATAAAAACAGGAATAGTGCAATTCCTGCAAATCGTTCAGCTCCAATATTATATGTGTATATCATCGTTCTTAAATTATTCCAAACTGTTTTTTATTTGGATAAAATGTGCCTCAGAAATGTAGGATTGCTAAAAAATCACTGCGTTTTGGAACCGGTTCCATATTGGAAAAACTGTAAAACATGTTATATATAGTAAGGATGATTATCCAATTTTCGATTGGAAGCCCGTTTTTTGCAAGCAGATAAACTCAGCTTAAATAAATGAGTCCATGAAATCCAGTATATTATATTTTAGTAGATTAAATTCTGTTTATTTAAAATAAAGATTTATGATTTCTGACACTGCCCGAGATTACTCAATATGAACTCTCCCAAATCAACTGATAGTAAGCATTTGTCGCCACAATTGATGAAAGAAAAACTGTGGGTGAGACGGGTGCGTGAAGATGATGACCGGGAAGCATTCGAAAAGATATTCAGGGAGTATTACAAGAGACTTCACGGTTTCGCATACACTTATGTGGAAGAAAGAACAGCAGCGGAAGATATCGTACAATCTGTTTTTTTAAAGATCTGGACTGACAGAAAAAACTGGGACCCGCCGGGGACTGTGAAACAATACCTATTTGCTTCAGTTCGCAATGAAGCGCTTAACATTCTTCGCCATGAAAAAATCGTTATAGAAACTCGGGAGTCGGTCATTGAAAGTTTCAGAGAGCATCATCAAGCTAAAAAAGCTGAAACCGCCGAAACCGAAGCACTACGTTTAAAAATTGAGGAAGGAATTGAAAAGCTGCCGCACCGCTGCAGACAGATCTTTTTACTGAACCGGCGAAGCGGCCTCACCTATACTGAAATTGCCGATTACCTGGGGATTTCCATTAACACTGTGAATACCCAAATGGGCCGGGCATTAAAATCCCTCCGCGACACCCTGTCTGACTACCTGCCCGCACTTGTCTCCGGAAGCATCATCAGTTTTTTTTTCTAATAAAAACCTCGTCCGACCGCTCCCCGCGGTCAGACGAATGTAAAGCTCAACCCCCCTCGTCTGCCCAGTGCATTTCTGGGCTGACGAATCGGTAAGGTCTTGATCTATTTTAACAGGGAGATTGCTGTAAGGCTAAAATTCAGATTGGCTGTTTTTGCGGGAAATTCGGCAGACGAAAACTGCACTTCCCGAGGGATGCCTTTGGTGCGTCAGCCGAGAAGTCTCCCCTCGTCTGCCCAATGCATTCCTGGGCTGCCGAATCGATCCTGATGTTTAGTCGGATTCAGGCTGTACGACTCCGGATTGCACAATTGAATTTTGGATAAACACGCTCAGCGTTAAGCGCCATGCGCCCGGCACCTCAACAACTAACATCCGGTTTTTCATATTGCATTACCCTGGTTATTGCCGGGAACTCGGCAGACGAGGAAAGAACTCGTCAGTCGAGGGTTGAAAAAAAATAAAAATTTTTGTCACAGTACCGCTCTTCTCGTGTGTATTAGCTTATAAATAACCAAAAAATTAGCTGAAACAGACAGAAAATGAACAGGAATATGCCTTGGATACAATTGGCCAGATACTTTGCCGGGGAACTACACAGGGAGGATGCACAAAAGATGGAGAACTGGATCAAAGCTGATCCCGAAAGGGCAAAGCAGGTTAATGAATTATATCATATCTGGAAAGAATCGGAAATCCTTCCCTATGAATTAAGTGTAGATGAGGCGTGGGCAAAGCTGTCAGAGAGTATGGACAGTATTG
>SLPZ01000270.1 GCA_007131725.1 Balneolaceae bacterium | reverse complement strand
TTCAGCGACAAGAGCCGTATGATGGGAGACTATCACGTACGGTTCTGTGCCTGCGCACCGTAGTGCTTCTGCACATAGGTGTGAGAGCCTTGGAGTGAAACTCCCCTTGGCTACTCGACTAAATAGTACCCAACACACTCAAAAGCCAGCACCTTCAAACGCTGAATAATTAATTTCGGTTTTTATATATTGAGTATCATATATAATCGGGAATAAAACTTCAGCTTCATGAAATTATTCAAATACCTCCTTGCCGTTATAGTCACACTTCTATTTTCATCCCTTTTTACTGGCTGCGCTGACGATTATCCGGAGGATTTGGTCATATTCACCAATGTAACAATCTGGGATGGGGTGTCAACTTCCATGCAGGAAAACTCCGCGCTGCTTACACACGAGGGAAGAGTTCTTGAGATTCTTGATATGAATGACCCCGATTTTCCGGAACACGGGGAGTTTGTTGATCTGAGTGATCTTTATATTGTACCCGGATTGATAAATGCACACGGACATGTAGGCATGGCGCGCGGGCTGGAAACCGGACCTGATGTCCACTCTGAGGAGAATGTCAGGGAACAGCTCGCTCTGTATGCCCGATATGGAGTTACAACGGTCGTGAGCCTCGGGGATGAACCGCAGGAAGCATTTTCCGTGCGTGATCAGGCCGATTTTTCTGCGGACGGCCTTGCACGGCTTTTCATGTCGGGGCCGGTACTAAATCCGTCCACGCCGGAAGAAGCCGCAGGGGAAGTTGATGCTTTGATGCAGAACAATCCCGACTGGACAAAAATCCGGGTGGATGACGGGCTTGGAGCGAGGGAAAAAATGTCGCCGGAAGTGTACTCTGCTGTTATTGAAGCATCCCATAATCACGATGTACCACTTGCCGCTCATATCGTGTACCTCGAGGATGCCAAAAGTATTGTTGAAAGCGGAGGCGATCTGATTGCCCACAGCGTGCGTGATGAACCGGTTGATTCTGAACTGATCAATCTAATGCTGGAGCGCGATATCTGTATCACACCAACACTAACACGTGAAATTTCCGTTTACATTTATGCAGAGCGGCCAGACTTCTTTGATGACCCTTTTTTCCTGGAAGAAGCCGATCCCGAAGTAATTGAGCAACTGCAGCAGCCTGAAGTTCAGCAGCGCTTTACCGGTGAAGCGGCCGACTATTTCCGTGAGGCGCTGCCGCTTGCCAAGGAAAATATGATGAGAATGCATAATTCGGGAATCCGGGTAGCTTTGGGAACCGACAGCGGCCCTCCGGCACGGTTCCAGGGATATTTTGAACACATGGAGATGGAGATGATGCAGGAGGCCGGAATGAGCGCCGCCGAAGTATTGCAGTCAGCCTCCCGATATGCCGCCGAGTGCATGCAGATCGATGCCGAACTCGGAACCCTGGAAGAGGGTAAGTGGGCAGATTTTGTTGTGACGGAAGAAAATCCGTTTGATGATATCAGAAATTTGCGCACTATCCGGGATGTCTATATTGGCGCCAACCCGGTTCCTGGCAATTGATGATAAAAATTTGTGATGGTTTTTCGACTCAGTTAAATCACTCAGCCAGCTCGATAATCATGGCCCGGCGGGGTGCCACCTCAAGGGTATCTGTCAGCCGGACAACTTCCTCACTGATGATTTCAAAACCGGATGGATATCCTTCTGTAAGTTCAGAGAAGCGATCCATATCAAGTGTCTGGGTTTCATCAGATGCATTCAGCACCACCATAATGGTTTCATCATCATCGTGGCGGAAATAAACATAAACATTATTTTGAGGGATGAAGTGCGTCAGCATTCCGTTGTGAATCACTTCCTTATCCTGCCGCCAGTTTGCTATTCGTGTTAAAAAATCGTGTGCTTCTACAACGGGGAAGCCCGTTTCTTCAGCGAGCTGAACTCTTCCTTCGTGCGTAAATGCATTGATGGGATCTTCCTGCCATCCGCCGGGAAAATCTTTTCGTTTCAGGCCGTCCGGCCCTCCTCCCGTCATCAAAATTTCATCTCCGTAATAGAGTTGTGGAATCCCCCTTGTGGTTAGGATAAATGTAAGAGCAAGTTTGTACTTATCATAATCCTCACCCAAAACCGTAAAAATCCGGTCCAGATCATGGTTTCCCGGAAATATCACATTTAAAAATGGATCTGTATATAAAAAATCCTGTCCAAGAGTTTCATAAAGCCTGGAAACACCGGTATCCCATCCGTCCTCCTCATTTAAAGCGGCAGTTAATGCTCCATAAAGTGGAAAATCGGTAACACTTGGCAGATAGCTTTCATACCCGTCGGGACTGGGAAAACCGGTTTGCCAGTAAGCAGTGGTTGGCGTGTTGGGCATCCATGCCTCACCTACAATATTAAAATTGGGAAATTCATCCAGCACTCTCCATACCCATTCTGCCATATAACCTTTGTAAGGATAGGGATAGGTGTCCATCCGAATTCCGTCAATCCCGGAAAATTCAATCCACCAGAGTGTGTTTTGAATCAGGTAGGTTGCCACCAGCTCATTTCTCTGATCCAGGTCGGGCATATCAACTACAAACCAGCCCTGTACGGTTGCGCTGTAGTCGTACTCGGAGGCGTAAGGGTCCATCACCGTTGATGTGCGGAAATTGGTGGTTCCATATTCTTCAATAGGATGAACCCAGTCTTCTGTGGGCAGATCTTTGATGAACCAATGATGTGTTCCCACGTGATTGTGGATCATGTCCATGATCACTTTCAAATCCATATCGTGTGCTTTTTGTACAAACTCTGCATACTCTTCATTGGTACCGAACCGCCGGTCTACCCTGTACATATCTGTGGCTGCATATCCGTGGTATGCACCATATTCGGAGGGCATGTCATTTTCAAATGTGGGTGTGAACCAAACCGCTGTCATACCGAGATCTTTGAGGTATTGAAGGTTGTTCATCACACCCCGGATGTCGCCGCCATGCCGTGCGTTGGGATTGTCCCTGTCCACACCTTCCAGCATTCCCGGTATTTCATCAATATCGGGATTGCCGTTTGCAAACCGGTCAGGCATCAGCAGGTAAATTACATCAGAAGAGTCAAATCCCTGGTTTCGATTCGGATCGCTGCTCCGCTCTTTTATTTCGTAATGGTGAGTGTAAGAATAATCACCTCTCTCAAATTCTATTTCAACGGTACCAGGTTCCGCCTTGTCGTGAATTCGAAGAGTTAAAAACTGGTAATTAGGATTGGTGACTAAAGTTGTTCGAGCCAGAGTAATTCCGGGATGATCGACCGTGGCTTTGGCTGACTGAATGTCATCCCCATAAACCAAAAGCTGCACCTCCGGATGGTTAAAACCTGTCCACCAGTTTTCAGGCTCAACGCGTTCTATAGAAATTGGCTGTGCAAACAGCTCTGGAATTGCGAGCAAAAGTACAAAAATGGCCGAAAGAATTGATTTAGTTGACATGGGCTTCTTGATTAAAAAATTATTTTTCAAATTCTCTTCTGATAAAATAGAGAGTTCTCAAAGTATTTAATAGAACAAGATGTAGCTGGAATAAACAATTTTATGGAAAAAATTCACATCATAAAAAAACCCGCCATAAAATAAATATGGCGGGCTTTAAATTGGATCTCAACCGAATCGGGTGAATCGGAAAATTTTATAGAATTTTCGTAATCAATTCAGCGGTTCTTTCTGAATAACCGGCTTCGTTGTCGTACCAGCCAATTACTTTTATAAGGTTACCATCTACTTTGATGGTTCCGCTGTCGAAAATACAAGAATGCGGGTTTCCGATAATATCGGTTGAAACCAGCTCTTCTTCACTGTACTCAAGAATGCCCTTAAGACTTCCTTGTGCAGCTTCTTTGAACTTGGCAAGAACTTCATCTGCCGTTGTTTCTTTATTAACCACGGCTGTAAAGTCTGTCAGAGAACCGGTAAGAACCGGTACACGAACTGCGCCGCCATCGAGTTTTCCATCCAGGTGAGGCAGTACAAGGCCTACGGCTGCAGCAGCACCGGTTGTGGTTGGAACAATATTGGTGGCTGCGGCTCTTGCTCTTCGCAGATCTGAGTGCGGCCCGTCAACCAAAGCCTGGTCTCCGGTGTAAGCATGGATGGTGGTCATGAAACCCTGCTTAACTCCAAAAGCTTCGTCAAGAACTTTTACCATCGGCGCAAGACAGTTTGTGGTGCAGCTTGCGTTAGAATAGATGGTTTCGTTTTTATCAATCTTATCGTCATTTACACCGAGAACTATCGTCTGGATATCACCTTTGGCAGGTGCTGTGATTATCACTTTTTTAGCGCCAGCGTCAATATGCTTCTGGCAGCCTTTTTCATCACGGAAAATTCCCGTGGCTTCAACAATCACTTCGGCTCCCTTTTCTCCCCATTTCAGGTTGGCAGGGTCTCTCTCGGCAGTAACACCGATTTTCGTTCCGTTGATAACCAGGTCGTTTCCATCTGCATATACTTCGCCGTTAAATTTTCCCTGGGCTGAATCGTATTTAAACAGATGGGCAAGAGTTTTTGCGTCGGTCAGGTCGTTAATTCCTACTACTTCAATTTTATCGCTTTGGTTTTCCAGAATTGAGCGCATAACCAATCTTCCTATGCGTCCGAATCCATTAATCCCTACTTTTATTTTTGCCATAAAATGTTTCTCCTTTTTCAAATTTAAATTATCTGCTTTCTTTTTCGCAGTTTCTTATATCAGTTTAAAATACCCTTTTATTCACTTTCTTTCCATTTTTTCAGCCTCAGAATAGGCAAGTTTTTATTTGATTTACTGCTGAAAGCGCTTTTATACTTTATTTACAGGGAGTTCTTGTATAATGAAGATTTTTTGCATGCTAAAGAAGCTAAAAAAATCAGATATCATCCAAATCCACATCCTCCGGCGGCACCTCATCATCATTATTAATTAGCTCCTCAACATCGCCGGTTGGATCATCTTCATCATCATCATCGTCGTTCTGAACCGGTGCAGCTTTTTTCCTTGTCTGTGCCTTGGCCCCGGCTCTTCGAAGCAGCATTGCAATGTCGGGATTGTCATTGTCCAGGGCTATATTTAATGCCGTGTCTTCGTTTTTGTCTCTCAGGCGCACATTTGCACCGGAGTCGAGCAGATATTTAACAACCGGCATATGACCTTCTCTTGCTGCCAGCATTAATGCAGTTTGTCCCCAGCGCTGTTGAGTGTTAATCTCGGCTCCATTTTCAACCAGAAGCTCCACCGCCTCGAGATGTCCCTCTCTTGCAGCTACAATCAGTGCAAGATTTCCGATTGGCGTTCCGCTTTCCAGCAGATATTTCATCATTTCAATATTACCGGTATCGGCGGCACGGTTCAGTGCTGTTCCTCCCATTTTGGTTTGAATAGCCGGATCTGCTCCGTTTTCAATTAAATATTTTACAACTTTGAAATGCCCGTTTTCTGCAGCATATATCAGTGCAGAAGAGCCGCTTTTACTTGTCTGGTCAATATCTTCTCCCTGTTTGTGAAGTTCTTTAACCTGCTCAAGGTCTCCTGTTTTAGCGGCTTTTAAAAAAGGTGAAAGCTCCATTTTTGAAAAGTTTAAATCTTAAAATTATTCTGACTGTGTTGATAAAAAGAATGATCTGTATATCTGAAAAAAAGATCATTAAATCAATAACAGAGTAAGAATTATT
>SLPZ01000117.1 GCA_007131725.1 Balneolaceae bacterium | reverse complement strand
GTAAATTTACAATGCTTTAAAAACATTTTCGATGAATGCACACTCTCATGGCCGTTTATGATCGAATGAATGGAGTTATGAATTCAAGTCGATAAAAAGTTTAAAACACCTTATTCAATTGCTACACAATAATTTAAACAGAAATAAATTCTCTTTAACCGGACACTACTGATGAAGAACATCAAAAAGTACCTCTTTGACAAAAAACAGCTATTGAATCAATAGAAAGCTACGTCAAAGATGTTGACAATTTTGAAACATATCAGGACAATAAGTTAATACGAAGGGCTGTGGAAAGAGAGATTGAGATTATTGGTGAAGCTGCCAATAAATTGTTAAAAATTGACGAGTCCATTCAAATTGAACATGCCAGAAAAATTGTTAATACAAGAAACTGGATAATTCATGGTTATGACAACGTTGATGATATGATTATATGGGGCGTTATTACAAATTACCTACCCAGGCTGAAAGAAGATATTTACAAACTATTAGACAAGGAATAGGATTATGTGAGTTTGATATAATATTTATGGCCTCATCACTTTGAGAGAGAACTCCATATTTAATTTTGACGATTTTATAATTCCAAAATCCATCCATAAACCAAAATTCGTCAGTTGGGCAAAAGCAGCTGGCAGACGAGGGGACACATCCCAAGCCCGATATACGATACACGATGTGCGTTGTGTGATGTGCGATTTAACATCTCTGCACCACTCCGCGAACTCCTCTGCGTTACACTGCGGTAAAAACTGGATGGTCATAGAACGACTTGCCAATTCCAAAAACCTTCCACAACCCCTCGAAAAAATACATTGCCTTTTCAAAATTGGTATACTCGGGGTCTTTTTCTGGCTACATTTTATCCCAGGGCGGCATGATCTACGAAGCCCAAAAGAGCATAAATTATGTAGAACATACTCTGCCGTAGTTGATCGTTCGCGATGCTCACTCTGCCCTGGCGTGCTCTACGAAGCCCTGCAAGGTTAAAATATCTTTAAGCAACTTTTGGCGTAGTAGAGGCTATTTGCTGGCGTCCTTTCAGGCCCTGGATTACGGTTTATTTCGTCTGTCGGCTGCATTTGCCCGGCTGACGAATAACAGGCACGAATGTGAAGCAAGCATCGGCAAATCCGCACACCGCATTCCATATTCTGTATCCAAAATAAAACCTAACACCTAATCTCTCGATTTGTATGGAATTCGCTAACGTGTCCACCTGCATCTCGGGCAAACAGCCTACCTGTCAACTATCATTTACCGGAAACCGTGATTTATTTGTATCGCCAATTATCCATCAATTGGTGGTGGATTCAAGTAACTGTGCTTCCACTCATAACCTTATTTTTTTACCCACCCAATTTTCTTAACTCATATCATTATTTGAAATTCTACTTTTTTATTAATAGCCTTATCTCCACATGTAGTTTGAGTCCGAATTGTATCAAATAAAAGTGTGATGAAAAAAAATGGTGATTTTTCGTGGGACGAACTTGGCCGGTTATACGAAGAGCTACGTAAAATACCACCCGAAGAGAGAAACGCCTGGATTGAAAAACACTGCAGTGATGAGAAGTTAAAATCTGAACTTTACACACTTCTTGAAGTGGATGAGGATTCTGCAGTTTATTTTGACTCATTAACCTCGAACGTTATCAGTCCTGCACTGGATGAACTGAGTGATATGCCGCCCTCGTCTGGAAAAGTGAATAATTACAAGATTATTAAAAAGATAGGGCGTGGTGGTATGGGCAATGTTTACCTGGCTGAACGCGATGACGACACCTATAAAAGCTGCGTCGCTGTTAAAATCCTCAGAAGAGGTATGGACAGTGATGATATACTTGAACGTTTTCGTAACGAACGCCAGATTCTGGCCCGGTTAAATCATCCCAACATCACACACCTGCTGGATGGCGGCATTACCTCTGATGGCAGGCCCTATTTTGTGATGGAATATGTGGAGGGCAAACCGATCACTCAATATTGCGATGAGAATAATTTAACGGTTAAACAAAGAATCGAACTTTTTAATCAAATTTGTGATGCACTTGCCTATGCTCATCAGAATCTGGTAATCCACAGGGATTTAAAGCCCGGTAATATTATGGTTACCGCTCAGGGAAATGTTAAACTGCTCGATTTCGGGATAGCCAAAATTCTCGACGAAAATAATACACGGCATTTTACACTTTCCAATACCGGCCAGCGGCTGATGACACCAGAATACGCCAGCCCCGAACAAGTAAATGGCGAACCAATAAATACGGCGAGTGATGTATACCAGCTTGGCCTTGTATTGTATAAAATGCTGAGCGGGAAAACCCCTTTTGTATTCGAAAATAAATCACTGGCCGAAACAGAACAGATCATTATAAATGAAATTCCTCAAAAACCGTCTGTCCTGCTTGCTTCGGCGGAATTTTCAGATCTCCAAAAAATATCTGCCCGGCGGAAATCAACCCCAAAAAAACTAATCCGGGAATTGAAGGGAGATCTGGATCAGATGATTCTTAAAGCCATTCAAAAAGATCCCGACCAGCGATTCAATTCTGTTTTGGAATTCAGAAGAGATATTGAGCGCTATAAAAGAGATCTGCCCGTAAAATCCAGAGGCAATAATATCGGGTACATTACCGGAAAATATCTTCAGCGAAATAAACTATTTATTGCCATCGCTGCAGTTTTTTTCATCACGCTTACATCCCTATCAATTTTCTACAACCATTCTGTTACTGAGCAGCGAAATCAGGCGCAAAACGAAGCAGAGAAAGCAGCACAGGTCACCTCTTTTTTGATGGAACTTTTTGAAGCTAACGATCCTGCCCTATCGCGGGGTGAAGAACTTACAGCCCGGCAGTTGCTGAAAAATGCTGAACAGCGTATTGAAATGCTCGAAAACCAGCCGGAAGTTCAGGCGCAGATGTTTCATGTTACGGGACAGATTTACCGCAGAATCGGCGATTTTGACCGAGCTGAAGAATTTTTAAGTCAGGCATTAAACCTCAGAACTTCATTATACGGACACGATAATAACGAAACCATTTCCGTTTACGATCAGCTTGGGCTTCTTTACAGTGATACAGGAAACTATGCCCTGGCCGATTCAATTTTGCAGCATGCCCTCGATTTACGCCTGAAACAATCAAAACCGAACGATCCGGAGATATCGGATACCAAAACCAAACTGGCGTATGTTTTGCGCAGAACGGGAGATTACGATGAGGCTGAAAGATTGTACAGAAACAGTTACGAAATCCGGAAACGCCATTATGGCGAAAGTCATCCGCTGACGGTTGAAAATCTGAGCAGCCTTGGTGTTACCATGATTAATAAAGGAAACTATCTCAGTTCTGAATCCATCCTCAGAGAGGTGCTTGAGATTAGAAGAGATGCCCTGGGGCCTGTGCATCCCGACCTGGCCATGAGCATGAACAATCTGGGAGCTGTTTTGCTGAACATAGGTTTATTCAGTGAAGCCGAATCGCTGTTTCGTGAATCTCTGGAAATGAGGCAAACGCTTTTTGGCGATTTGCATCCAAAAGTTGCACTGACGATGAACAACCTGGGTATTACACTAAGGGAACAAAACAGATATGTGAGATCTATGGACTATCTTATTGAAGCACTTGAAATTAGAAATAATATTCTGGGCCGAGACAATGTGAACACTGCCATAAGCAAATTCAGCCTCGGGCAACTCAAGCTCCATATCGGTGAAATTGATCGTGCCTTCGACCTTCTGAAAAGTGCCTATGAAGTTTTCCACGATCATCTAACAGAAAATCATTCTTTTACCGCACGAACTAAAATGTCGATTGGCAGTTGTTATATGGAAGTAGGCGAAAAAAATCTTGCTCAAGAATACCTGACCGTTGGTTACGATAAAGTTCGGGAGATTCATAAAGAAATTTCTCTCGAAATGGCGCTGGCCGACTGGGAATATGGCACATTTCTTCAGAAAAACGGTTCGTACGATAAAGCAAGAGAGCATTTACAACGTGCATATGATACACTAAAAAAAGTTGAGAGAGCACAAAGCCTGCGGCAGGAAAAAGTACTGGCTCAACTGGAATATATTACATCCGAAATATTACCCGTTGCTTACGAAAATTAGAATGGGTGGAATCGCATAGGTCTTTTGAATGCTTTTCAAAATCTCAATCAGTCCGTCAAAACTGGAATAAGGAATTTTTCAGGAATTAAAATTTATCTCTTTTCTGACTTCCGAAATTTTTGATTTTATAAAATTTCAGAGATTGATAATTAATGAGTTACGAATCTTTAAAAAATGCTTCAGGTGTCCCGAAAGCATTTTAATTCTAAAAAAAATAAGTTAACACTACTCTGGAATGAGTCCCTATGGCCTTGAATTCCCGGTTCGTAAGGCGGATCGGTGCTTTATAAATGTATTTTCCATTCAAAATCACTAACTCCAATACAAGTGTCCCTATGTGATAGTCAGGTGGAATTTTTCCAAAGACTAAAATTTATCCCTCTTATCAACCAGTGCTTTATAAAGCAATTCTCTTGCCCTGAAAATATGCGCTTTTACTGTACCCAAAGGTAAATCCAGTTGTTCGGAGATTTCCTGGTAGCTCAACTCTTGCAGGTGCCGCATTTCGATAACACTGCGATATTTATCCGGCAAATTTTTAATTGATTCATGAATAATCGCCTGGCGCTCTTTTCTGATAATATTTCGGTCAGTCTCAGTATAATCACTTATTTGAATTTCCATATCCCCGTCTTTGGTTTTCACGGGCTCGTCTATTGAGGTAGTCTGCAACTTTTTCTTTCGCAGGTAATCGATGGTATGGTTGGTGGTAATCCGGTAAAGCCAGGTAGAAAAAGCATAATTTGTATTGTATGAGTCCAGGTTATTAAAGGCTTTCATAAATGCTTCCTGCACAAGGTCTTCCACCTGTTCATGGTTCTTTACCATTTTCAGAACATGATAATAGAGCGGTTTCTGGTACTTATCCATCAATTGTTTGAAAGCTGACTGATCACCTTTTATAGCCGCTGTAACAAATTTATCGTCTTCCAGGCTGCTTGCAGAAGCATGCTGACGATGATTTTTTTTCGCATCCGAATGTTCCGAACTACTCATTCAATCCATTTTATTTTATACCAGAAATACATATTATGAAATTACACTTTCCTATGTAGTTGTGTGTAGTTGAATTCACAAAATATTGCAACCAAAAATCATAACCAAATAAGAGTAAATATATGAAAAAACTAACAAGCTTACTCTTTGCTGCGGCTCTTGTATGTTCATTACAAACATCAGCTTATGCACAGGGTGATATTTCAGTAGGCGGCGGTATTGCCTACGGTTTAGATATCGAAGAAATAGGAATTCAGATTGGCGGCACTTATGATCTGAATGAAGAGATGCGTTTAGGGGCAGATATTATCTATTGGCTGATAGGTGATGAGGCCTTTATGGATGAAACCGATTCATTTACTTATGTGGAAGTCAATTTCAATTTCAATTATATCTTTTATCATGAAAATGATTTAAAGCTATACGGGCTGGGTACACTCGGAATACACTATGCGAGTATTAGTGTTGATGGTCCCGGATTTTCTGAATCTTTTTCCGATACGGAAGTTGGGCTTGGCGTCGGTGCCGGTTTGGAGTATGACCTCGGCGGTGTAAAACTATACGCAGAACCACGGATTTTCCTGAGTGGTTTTGACCAGCTTGCATTAGCAGCCGGTGTGCGTATTCCATTCTAAATTAAAATTTGTTAAACATAAGATGCACTTTTAAGAGTGCATCTTTTTTTGTTATCAATCCAGAAGAATACCATGCCGGATACCACCGGTAGAGACAATCAGCTCTTCTTTACCGCACCAACTCATAAACTCATCCAGAATTATCAGGCCGGCCAGAATCACGTCTCCCCTTCCTGTTAAAAATGGTTGGTATCTCTCTTCAATTTGTTCGGGATGTAACTCTGAAAATTCCCGGATAAAGCTCTGAATGTACTCTGATGTGAGCCGTTTTCCGTTAATTTCTGCCGCTTCATAATGCTTCAGGTTTTCCTGGATGGCCGCAATCGAAGTGACCGTACCGGCCACACCAATCGTATCAAAATGATCAATCGGCAGCTCCTGGCTGCTAAAGAGCTGCCTTATGGAATTTCTCATTGATTGAATCTCCTCATTGCCCGGAAGATCATTCTTAAAAAAGCGTTCTGTAAAACGTACGCTCCCCATGTCAATCGAAAATCCGTCAATCAAATCCATCCCCTCACCAAAAGCTATTTCCGTACTTCCCCCGCCGATATCCAGAATTACATTATTTACCGAATCCCGGCCATATAAAACACTCAGGGCTCCGCAATAGGAAATTTCAGCCTCAGCATTTCCGCTCAAAAGCAGTATATCCCAGCCGGTTTCTTTTTTTACGAGATGCAAAAATTCATCCTTATTTTGAGCATCACGAACGGCGCTTGTTGCCGTAACAAGGGTTTCTGCTGCCACAATTGAAGTGTCTGACTCTAAGTATTCTTGATATTTCTTAAGCACATCAACGACCCTCTTCTGGCTCTCCGGATGTAAATTTTTATCCCGGTCTACACCCTTTCCCAGCCGCGGCACTTCCTGCATCTCTTCTAAAACCTCAATTCTGCCATTTTGCACGTTGGCTACAAGCAGCAGAACCGAATTGGTGCCGATATCGATAGAAGCTCTTTTCATCCGGTTTTCTCCAGTTGAAACAAAATCCACTCTTCTTCCTGCTGAAAATCAACAATATGAACGTTTTCGGCAGAGAGTTTTTCTCTGATGATTTCCTCATCACTATCTAACAAACCCGATATGCAGATGATCCCTCCGGTTTTGGTGTGTTGAATAAGAAAAGGTATAATCTCCAGAATCACATTTCGATTAATGTTTGCAAGGCAGCAATCGAACCTTTCGCCTGGTCTGACCTGCTCGATACCGCCAATTCTAATATCTACTTTGTCCGACACTTCGTTGATCAGTACATTTTCACCGGCATTTTCCTGGCACAACGGATCGGTATCAAACCCCACGGCATGCCTTGCTCCGAGTTTAATTGCCGCTATTGCCAAAATACCGGTTCCCGTTCCGGCATCCATCACCTCAGCATTTTTTAATTTAAGATGATCAAGCTGCCTGAGCATTAGCCGGGTGGTGGGATGATAACCGGTTCCGAACGACATTTTCGGATCTATTTCAAGTAAAATTTCATCACCTGAGGGCTGCTCGGCCGACCAGGTTGGCTTCACCAAAAACCTGCCGATACGCTGCGGCTGTATGGTTTCTTCCCAAACACGGTTCCAGTTTTGTTCGTCTATCTCGTTGATTTCTTTGAAAGCCGCCCCCGGAAATGCAAGTAAGATCTGTTCAATATATTCCCGGTTTGTATCATTGTAACGTGTTGCTTCAACGTAAGCAATCAGTTTGTCGTCCAACTGTTCAAATCCATAAAAATCCATATCCATCAGCTCGGCGATGAGCTGTTCATGGAAAGATTCATCTACCTCTAATTCCAGCCTGATGTATTTCATGTAGGAATGCGGTTATAGATCAATTCAAGCAGAACATCTCCCACTGCCTGCAAGACATCTTTATCGATGATGTCCATATTGTCATCGTGGGTATGCCAGTAAGGCGGAAAATCCACATTTCCGGCCGGACTCAGCCTGTGATGAATGATGTTGATCATCGGAATGCCTGTGTACTGTTCAACAATAATGTGATCGTCTGCAATCCTGCCACCCCGTTCATCCAGAAAAAGACCATCATGGCCAAATTCCCTTGCTATGCTCCAGATTTCATCCACAAGATTGGGCGCAAACTGCATGGAATAACCCTCTTTTGGAAAAACAGCTCCCTGACCGCCAACCATGTCCAGCAAAATCCCAAACCTCGGATTATATCCGGGTACAGGTGGATTCTGCCCCCAGTGGCGAGAACCCAAAAAGTAGTTGTCCAAATCCGATGCTTCTCCGTAATCCTCACCATCAAACAAAATAATATCCACACCAATCGGCAATTCGTGTTCTGCAAAAATAGTGGCCAGCTCCATCAGCACACCCACTCCGCTGCCGCCATCATCGGCTCCCAGAATGGGTGAATCGGGGTCATGGGGATCTTCCTCTGCCCTCGGCCTCGAATCCCAGTGTGCGGCAAGTAAAATTCGATCTGAATGATGGGGTGCAAAAGCGGCAATCAGGTTATAAAGCTGAAGCGTATCACCATAAACTTCTGTTTGAAATGACTGCACAAAGACGGAATTCTGACCGGCATAGGTTCTGAAATGCTCGTTGAAATATTGAATGGCATTTCTATGAGCTTCAGTATTGGGTACCCGTGGCCCAAAATTCACCTGTTCATCGATGTAGTTGTAGGCGTTCTCCGAAGAAAATGGCGGCACTTCCCTGCCCTGCTCGCTGAATTGCAATCCCGGTTCTCTCTCACAGCTCATAAGAAAAAGAAATAACAGGATTGCTGAAGTCAGAAATAAAATTTTTCGATATGATAGCATAAATAGATTCAATGGGTGATCAGATTTAAGAATATGAAAAATTGAAAATACTAAAAGCCGAAAATATTATTCTTCATCCCGGTGAACCAGTGTTGCAGATGATTGATGAACCGGCAAAATGATGGTGTCCAGAATATTTACGTGTGATGGGCGGTTTGCAACAAAAAATATGATTTCGGCAACATCCATTCCAGTCAGAGGCTCCAGGTTTTTGTACACTTCTTTGGCCTGATCTTTATCGCCGTGAAAACGCACTTCACTGAACTCCGTATCCACCAGCCCCGGTGATATGGCGCTGACCCGGATATTTGTCCCGGTCAAATCCATTTTTGCTGCCTGTGTGATGGCTTTCACTGCGTGTTTGGTGCCACAATAGACCGAACCACCGGAATAGGCTTCATGACCTGCAATTGACCCAATATTTATGATATGCCCCTCATTCCTCTGCCTCATTTTTTCCGATACAAAACGGGTCATAGAAAGTAGCCCTTTGATATTGGTATCTATCATTTTGTCCCAGTCTTCAAAATCACCCTGGTCGATTGGGTCTTTACCGGAGGCAAGCCCGGCGTTATTAATCAGAATATCCACCGGGTGCGGGATGGATTCAACGCACTTGCGGCAGGCTTCCCTGTCTCTAACATCAAAACAGTATGATAGAATCCGGGCGCCGGTTTCACCGGAAAGTTTTTGTTTCAGTTCATTCAGCCTGTTTTCTCTTCTTCCCGTGATAATAACATTCGCCTGATTACGTGCAAATAAAATAGCCGTATCACGTCCGATACCGGAAGTGGCTCCGGTGATTAATACCCATTTATTTTTTATCCGGTTCACGATAAGCAGCAGATCTTAGGCTGAACTGTTTGCCTCAACTCGCCTTGCAGCCCGCAGGATGTCTGTTTCACAAAAAGTATTGCCCATAAACTGAATTCCCACCGGCAGCCCGTTTGAATGTGTTCCTGCAGGCACGCTGATACCGCAAATGCCGGCCAGGTTTGCAGAAATGGTGTACACATCATTAAGATACATCTGAAGAGGGTCGTCAAGATTTTCGCCCAGTTTAAAAGCTGTAGTGGGGGCTGTTGGCGATACAATCACATCCACTTCGCGGAATGCATCCACAAAATCCTGCTTGATGAGCCGCCGTACTTTCTGGGCTTTGGCGTAATATGCATCGTAATAACCGGCACTCAGCACGTAGGTGCCAAGCAGAATACGCCGTTTAACTTCAGTACCGAAACCCTCGGTACGTGATTTTTTATAAAGGCGAATCAGCGGCGAATCGACGCTGGCCATTTCCTCTTCTACTTCGGCGGCTGATGCGCCTTTCAGCTCCTGTTTTAAGGCTTGACGCTCAGCTCCAAGCTCTTCTTCAACTTCATTTACATCAGCCCGGTGTCCATAGCGGATGCCATCATAGCGGGCAAGATTACTGGACGCTTCTGCCGTTGCAAGAATATAATAAGTGGCAATTCCGTATTTCATGTGGGGCAGTGTTACCGGAACAAGCTCCACATTCTGCGTTTCGAGAGTTTTTAGCTGATCCTCAACAATAGTTCTCACTTCATCATCGAGGCCCTCGCCGAAATACTCTTTTGGAACGCCGATTTTCAGTTTGCCCTCATCTTTTTGAACGGCGGCTACATAATCATCAACCTTCGCATCGGCAGATGAATTATCCATTTCATCTTTTCCGGCAATGTGCTTCAGCAACAAAGCGGTATCGGTCACATTCTTTGCAAACGGGCCGATACAATCGAAAGAAGAGGCATAGGCAACAAGGCCATATCTCGAAACGCGGCTGTATGTTGGCTTCATTCCTACAACACCACAGTAAGATGCCGGCTGGCGGATTGAGCCGCCTGTGTCAGAACCAAGCGAAACATCACAGAGATCAGCAGCCACTACCGCTGCACTGCCGCCGCTCGAACCGCCGGTTACATGCTTTGTATTAACCGGATTTTTTGAAGGCCCGAAAAACGAATTTTCAGTGGATGATCCCATCGCAAATTCGTCCAGGTTGGTGCGTCCGATCAACAGTGCGTCCTGCTCCTTCAGCTTTTTGATAACCGTGGCATCGTACACGCTGGTGAAATTATGCAGAATTTTGCTTGCACAGGTTACTTTTTTTCCGCGCTCACAAATTACATCCTTCACTCCTACAATGACCCCGGCAAGCTCACCGGCTTTTCCGTCGTTTATTTTTTTCTGGATTTTGGCTGCATCACTGCGCACCTCTTCCTCGTTGAAGTGTACAAAAGCATTTATTTCTGAATTCCGGGCTTTTATTTTTTCAATGTATTTTTCAGAAAGGTCCTTGAGATCAGTTTTCCCGGACATCAGTTGCTCCTGAACAGAGAGCAAATTTTTCATGAAGAAATGGAATTATTTTTCAGTTGTTTCTTTTTCAGCAGAAGTGGTTTCTTTTTCCTCAAACTTAGTAGATTCCTCAACTCCTTGTTTCCCTTTATCAATTTCTTTTTTGATATCATCGGACGCTTTACGGAACTCGTTAATACCCTGCCCGATACCGCGGGCCAATTCCGGAATCCGTTTTGCTCCGAACAGGAGAAGGATAACAAGAACAATAATTACCATTTCAAAACCGCCTGGCATACTCATACAATAATCCGTGTTTTTTTTGATTGTTATTATGAAACTCTGTTAAGATAAAAAATATTTGCTTTACCTATTATACGAGTTATTAAAAATTCTTGTAATTTTTACCGTTTTTTATTTGCATGTGTGATCAACAACTGCTTTATAGTAGAAACGAATAGAATTACTAAAACGATATAAAATTAACATATTATGATTTGGACTGTAGAATTAGCCGCTGCATTGGATGAAGCCCCATTCCCTGCTACAAGAGAAGAACTTATCGAATGGGCAGAAAGAAATGGCTTGCCGCAGCAGGCTATAAATAATTTATATGAACTTGATGAGATTGAGGAGGGGGAAGAAACCATCTACGAAGGCATCGAAGACATCTGGCCGGATTATATCCGAAAAGAAGATTTCTTTCATGGAGAAGAAGACGAAGGCTTTGATTATGATGATGTCTGAAAAATTACCCTGCCGACCTCATTTATCAATTTTGCTATCATAGAAAAACTTTTCAGGGTATCTTATTCAATAGATGTAACAACCAACCCGTTATTCTGCTGTAAACAAAAAATTTAATAAACGATCAGCAGGATGGCGGGTTGGGTTTTGAATGCCAATTCTTGTTTTTCAATTAAACTGAATTCGTGAGACGACTATTATTGTCTTTCCTTTTATTGCCGCTTTTTTTGATAGGCACCGAGCCGTCTTACTCTCAGGCCAATCAAAACGAAGAAGAAATATCTGAAGAAGATGCGGAAGTTGTCCGCCGGGTTCGCTTTACTGGCAATGACAATGTCTCGAACAGAAATTTACGGACACTTGTAAGAACCCGTACCAACCGCGAATTTTTAGGTATTCCCCGGTTTACACCCTGGTACTACATCTGGAGAGCCTTTGGCGTGGGCGAATCCCCAAGCGTTCTCGACCGTGAAATGGTTGCAAACGACATGGATCGAATCAGGGTGTATTACGAAAACCTTGGTTTTTTTGAGGCCGAAGTGGACACCACAATCATTGAATTTCGCGAAAATCGGTTTGAAGTCTCTTTTTTGATAAATGAAGGCCCTTCAACCAGGATCAATACCATTTCATATACCGGCCTTCCTGATTTTAACAATCCATCCCTGGTTGAAGATTTCTACGATGAAAGTGAGTTTTCCGGCAGAATGCTGAACGATTCAACCTTCGCATATAATGCACCCTACAGGGCACAGGAACTTCGCCAGGAACAGACCCGGATCATCAATTTTTTAAAAAACCACGGCTACGCATCAGTTCAGAGGGATTCCGTGCGAGCTCTGCTGAGAAGAGACACAGATGACCGAAACCAGTTGGATGTACTTTTTGCAATCCGGAAGGGCGAAATTTTTCAGTTTGGCAATGTTTATATCAACTTGCTCGGACCGGAAGGTGAAAACACTTTTGATGAAAGTTTGACTTTGGAGGGTGAGCCTTATACTGAGCCCGGATTTACCATAAACTTGCAGAAACAGGAAACGGCTCAAACCAAATTCGATCTGCTTTCCGAACAAATTCATTTTAAACCAGGCAGCACGTACGACCAATCGGCCTATATGCGCTCGATCAATTCATTCCAAAATCTTGGAAATCTGGTAATCAACCGATTTGGCCTGAGCGAAGATGCCTCGCTGCCAGATTATACGGAAAAAGAGATTCCTGTCTATTTTGAACTTCAAACCATGCCAAGGCACTCTCTAAGGGCAGAGTTTTTTGGTATGCGGCGTTACGGTTTTGGTACTGGAGTTGGCACCAACTATAACAACAATAATCTCTTCGGTAAAGCCGAAAATTTCACCCTCGGAGTCAATACAAACTTAGAATATGTTCCTTCACGAACTCTGAGAGAAATCGCCCCGCGTGATACTCTCGGCAGGCGTACTTCATCGGGTGCTACCATTTTTCAAAGTTATGAAGTGCGGGCTGAGTACTCTGTTCCTCGGCTAAATTTTCCATTCGGATTTCTGGCTAACAGAGCATTGATTGAAAGTGCCAGAACGCGATATTCACTCTCTTACAACCAGTCGAACCAGCTTTTTTTTGATATTAACTCTGATGTGCGATTTAATCTACGCTACGAATTCCGGCATTCGCCTCGCAATACCAGCATGCTTGACCTGATTGAACTCGACATTGTTGATACCAATCCTTCAACACAATTCAGGCAAAACCTGATCAACGAATTTGGTGAAGGCTCGTTTGAGCTGCTGAGAATTCTGGAGGATTTTAATCCCCAGTTTTCATCTGTCATACGATACATTTTCCGAAGCCAGAATACGGATATCATCAAGCGCGATCATGGATATTTTAGCGAATTTTCGGTAGCTATGGCTGGAAACATCCCCTATGCGCTGGACCGATTTATCATATCACCCGGAGAAATTGAAGGTTCCCTCCCATCACCATTCGGGCTATCTTCCAACGACCTCGCTTACAGCCGGTTCATCAAACTTTCGGCTGACTACCGGCGATATTTTCCGTTGACTCAAAACTCCGTATTTGCCGTTCGTGCATTTGGCGGACTGGCGCATCCCATCGGTCAGAGTGAAACCATTCCGCTGAACAGGCGATTTTTTGCCGGGGGCAGCAACGACATACGCGGCTGGAATCCGTTCCGGCTTGGGCCCGGTGGCATCAGCCCCGATGAGGTAACCATCCCGGGCGGGGAGATCAAGCTGGCATTTTTCAAAGAGTTGCGCCAGGTTTTTCTTCGTGATTTTTTTAATGCCCAATGGCATATTGCCTGGCACACCGACGCCGGAAATGTCTGGTACGGACCCAGGAACACATTCCGCGATGAAGATGACGTGGAACTGCTGAGAGATGGTAAATTTTTCTTAGATTCATTTTACAAACAAATTGCAGTAGGGTCGGGTATCGGCCTGAGGATTGACTGGGAATTTATCGTTGCCCGTTTTGATTTTACCTACCGCATTCACGACCTGGAAGTAGGCTGGTTCAACAACAGGTTATCTTATTTCAGTTTTGGCATCGGCCATTCATTCTAATTATCAGCACTATGTTCAAAAAAAGTGACTTCAAAAAAATAAAAAAACAGGGAAGTATAGTTTTTAACTCCAGTTTATTAAAGAGTTTAACACCTATCGAAAGATACGAACTGCTTCAGCTCTGCCACCGCAGAAAATACAAAGAGGGTGAATATATTTATTACCAGAACGATCCAGGCACGGGCATTTATTTTATTGAAGAGGGACATGTACGGCTAACTGTGACCGGTGCTGCAGACCAGGATCCTGAAAATGTGTACATCAAAAATATCCAGGCGCCATCCGAATTTGGAGCTATGTCAATCGGTTACGATATACCCAGGTTCTCATCAGCCCACTGCATGTCTGATTGCATTTTGCTTGGTTTTTTCAAGCCCGATTTTGAAACCCTGAAAAAACGCCATCCCGAAACCGCGGTAAAATTTCTGGAAGCCGCCTCAACCCAGGCGATGAAACAGCTTGAATTTGCCATGCGGAAACTCACCGAATGCATGGATGTAAAAACCGCTTATTCCATAATTTTTGAATCGCAATACGAGACGACCGATTAACTCCGATCCGATAAATGACTTTAAAAAAAGGACACATTGTTGAACTGACAATCGAATCGACGGCTTTTAAGGGGAAAGGCGTAGCAAAACACAACGGTAAGGCCGTTTTTGTAGCGGGAACTGCTCCGGGTGATGTTGTAGAGGCACGAATCATCAAGAAAAAAAAGAAGTTTTTAGAAGCGAAAGTTCAAAAAATTCTTGACCCATCTCCCCTGCGGCGTCAGCCAACATGCTCTCATGCCAACGTTTGCGGAGGCTGTACCTGGCAGCACCTGCCCTACGCCGAGCAGTTAAAAATAAAGGAGCAGCATGTTCGGGATCATATGGAACGTATCGCTCATATCAATCCTGATGTGGTGCAAACAATCATCGGGTGTGATAAAGAGTTGTATTACCGCAACAAGATGGAGTACAGTTTTGCCAACCGGCGATGGCTTACGGAAGAGGAAATCCGTTCTGATGAGTATGTGGATGACACCGGGTTCTCAGCCGGATTACACGCTCCCGGCCGTTTTGATAAAATTCTGAATTTGAATGAGTGCCACCTGCAGGACTGGGTTTCATTTGAAATCCTGGATTTCGTCCGCACATATTGCATCCAAAACAACATTCCGGCATTCGATACTTTCAGTAACGAAGGATTTATGCGCCACCTGGTGATCCGCAATTCTCACCACACCGATGACCTGATGGTAAACCTGGTTACCTACCAAGATGATGAACACCGTATCAAACAAATGGCTGATGCCCTGCTTGAAAATTTTTCCCGCATTACCACTATCGTCAATAATGTGAATGATCAGCCCAACCCTACCGCAATCGGCCGGTACGAACATGTTTTACACGGGCCGGGATATATTGTTGATCACATCGGCAGCCACTCATTCAAAATTCATGCGAATGCATTTTTTCAAACAAACACGCCACAAGCTGAAAAGCTCTATCAGGTTGCAAGAGATTTTGCCGAATTAAAGCAAGGCAGCCACCTGTTTGATCTTTACTGCGGAGTCGGGACGCTCTCACTATTCATGGCCGACCAGGCCGCTAAAGTGACCGGAATTGAGGTAGTTGATGTCGCCATAGAAAATGCAAAATTCAATGCAAAAGAGAACAACATCAACAATACAGAATTTGTATTGGGCGATATGAAAGATACCTTTAACGAGGAATTCATGAAAAGCTACGGCATCCCGGATTGCATCATCACCGATCCTCCCCGGTCCGGTATGCATCCGGATGTGGTTGCGCAGCTTTCCACTCTTGATGTGCCCCGTATTGTTTACGTAAGCTGCAATCCGTCAACCATGGCAAGAGATTTAAAAATTCTGAAAGAATCATTTGAAATCGAACGGGTGCAGCCGGTAGATATGTTTCCTCAAACATATCACATAGAAGCCGTTGCCAGGTTGAACAAGAAATAAGGCTTTATGTTAATCCGCTGGTAGTAGGACAGGTTTATGTGGGTAGAATTATTGAGTAAAGTACGGAAATCCTCCTAAAGAGGCTGTGAGAAAATTCTGGTTTAAATAGTGATGACATTAAATTTTTTAAGTATCAAATGGTTTTCAAGAACTCCCCTCCTTGTCACACCGCTTTTTGGTGTGATAGGGAGGGGTTGGGGGTGGGTCCGAAAAGGCAGCCCCTGTACCAAGACTTACTTAATTTTTATAAGTCATATTTTTTTGGAAAACAATTTTCACACAGCTCCTAAAAAGGGGACTGAGGGGGTGTTAATGCATAGTTATTGCACGTAAAAAACACCCCTATAAATCTCTCCGCCGGCTGGCGGAAGACTTTTTGTTGCTCGAAAATAGATTAATCCACACAAACCTGTCCGATCAACGGCGGAACAACTTAAAACAAAAAATAATCAGGGTCTTTAATCAGCTAAACTATTCCTGCAAATTAATATGAAAAAAGCTACTGTAATCGGGGCCGGTATTGGCGGGCTTTCTGCAGCCTGCCTTCTCGCAAACCAAGGATATGAAGTTACGTTGTATGAAAAAAACAGCACGCCCGGCGGCAAAATGCAGGAATGGACGCACAAAGGCTACCGCTTTGATACCGGGCCATCTCTTTTGACGATGCCCTTTCAGCTCGAAAAACTATTTGATCAATGCGGGGAAAGTATGTCTGATTATCTTGAACTGACCGAACCCGATCCGCTTTGCCGATACTTCTATCCTGATGGTGTAATTTTTGACAATTATTCAGATAAAGAGAAAAATGCTGAGCAAATCCGGCAATTTGCACCGACAGATGTCTCAGCCTATAATGATTTTCTCAGCTATTCTGAAAAATTATATCAAAGAACGTCAGATGCATTTTTATTCAATCCGCTCTACAATATCCGCGATTTAAAAAATCTGAATTTCTTCAATTTACTGAAAATTAATGCCTTTACTACGGTAGCGAATCAGGTGGATAAGTCGTTATCATCTCCTTATCTGCGCCAGTTTTTTAAGCGCTTTACCACCTATAACGGATCATCACCTTTCCAAGCTCCGGCAACATTAAACGTAATTCCTCACGTGGAGCTGAATCTTGGAGGTTTTTATGTGAAGGGCGGACTTTATGGAATTGCCCGGGCACTGTTCAGGCTGGGAGAAAGTCTGGGTGTCAGCTTCAGGTTTAATGAAAAGGTGATTGCCATTCAAACAGAAAATAGTAAAGTAACCGGCCTCAAATTAAAAAATGATCGGATTGATGAAACTGATCTTGTGATTGCCAACAGCGATGCAACCGACACTCTTCTCCATCTGATCTCCGATGACGTTTTATCGCCCCAAAAAAAGAAGAAACAAAAGAAAATTGAACCATCCGGTTCCGGTTTTGTGATGATGCTCGGCAGCCGGAAAAAGTGGGATCATCTGAAACATCATAACATATTTTTCTCTTCTGATTACGAAAAGGAGTTTCATCACATTTTCGATGAAAAAAGACTTCCGGAAGATCCTACCATTTATGTGGCAAACACCTCTTACACAGACACCGAAGATGCACCACCCGGATCTTCTAACCTTTTTGTTCTTGTTAATGCTCCATATGTAAACAAGAATCATGACTGGAAAGCAATCGGCGAACAATATTCGGAATTTCTGATCTCTGAACTTGAATCGCGAGGGTTGAATGGGCTGGAAGAATCTCTTGAGTTTGTTGAGCTAATCACACCGGCCGACTTTCTGGAAAAATACAGATCCAATAGCGGCAGTATTTACGGTACTTCATCCAACAACAAATTTGCTGCCTTTTTAAGGCCCCGCAACAAACTCCGGGCTCTTGACAATCTCTATATGGTGGGCGGCAGCACACATCCCGGTGGTGGTATTCCTCTCGTTATTCAATCTGCATTTAATGCTCTTGCTCTAATAAACCGCTAACCCGGATATCTCACCAAGAGATTTTTTCCTCAGCAAGGCGAAGATAAAATGGCAGCGGAAACGTACCTGAGTACGTTGAGCATGCAATTTTAGATTCCCCCAAAGGGATGCCTTTGGCAAACGAAGCTGAGGGGAAAATGTCGCAGAAAAACAGACTGTATTTTTCCGAAGGCTCAAAATATGTCACTTAAGGAACAAATAATCATAAAGTTATGCTATGTTTCACTTATTTTCTGTGAGATATCTGGGCTAACACTGATCCTCATCCTGACGCAAACATCCAGTACATCTCCTGGGCGAATGCATTAATATGGGGGATAACCGCGGAGAACATCGGGAATCACTGAGGATACATTACAGATATTCTGGCAACATAAGGCTGGTAATCGGCTTCGCAATGAGCCACAGGTTTGTAGCCCCGAACGTGATGGATGTAAAACACCCCGGCGTTTGAACCCGAACGCAGTCCGGGGCACAAAACAGGGGTACAGGCGCTTGCGCCAGTATATAAGGTGTCAAAAAAAAAGGCACGCCTGGATAGCGTGCCTTTTTATAATTATTTGTTTTGAGCTCGGGAATTAGTTGTATCCCGGGTTTTGCTCTAACTGCGGCACTCCTTCAAGTACACTCAGGTCAATCTGACGCTGTGGAATCGGGAAGTATTCGTTTCTGTTGGGAGTAAATCGCCCTTCATTCAGGTACGATGCCGGGAACATCGCTCCTTCATAATCCAAAAAGGAGTTGATGGTCTGCTCGGCAATACCCCATCGGTTCAGGTCAAAGAATCGGTGACCTTCCAGAGCCAGCTCCAGCTTGCGCTCAAAGCGAACGATATCGCGCGCCTGCTGCTGGCTGCCCAGCGTCTCATACAGGGCGATCTCGTAATTCGGCACGGCATATTCGTTCCAGTTGTTAATATCACCATGGCCGCCGCCCAGGTAGGTAAACGTGGTTCCCGTATCTTCTCGAACCACCCAGCTTCCTGAGGATGGAGTCAGAGACAGCATCTCAGCTTCACTGGATACTATAGCATGGGCAAAACCTTCGTTGAACTCGTTGCGAACCCAGCCTGCCGGATCTGCCGCACGCTCTCGCACGCGGTTGATGTAGGTCAGCGCCTGGTCGAGGCTTCCCACTTCGATCTCAGCTTCGGCTGCCATCAGCAATACATCAGCAAACCGGATGATCGGAAT
>SLPZ01000016.1 GCA_007131725.1 Balneolaceae bacterium | reverse complement strand
CGGTATTCAGCACCCAGGTGCCAAATTGCGAACGCCGCATCTCGGGTGAACCGGGATCACCATAACGGTCTTCGGTCGATCGGTCCACTACAAGGCCTGCTTCTTCACCGGGATTATCCGGATCTATTTGCCAGGTTCTCAGGTGACGGTCTTGCCTCCAGAACTCCGAAACCAGTGCAAATCCGTCTTCACTCCACTGCACCCCGGAATACCGGTATTCGAGGTCGATCTGCTGAACCGGCTCACCTGCAAAAGGCGCTGCAAGCGTGAAAACCCGGTCGCGGTATTCAACATCTACAGACGGATCGCCGCCGTCCAATGCTTCCACCCAACTGAGCGAGGCAGGTACGTCATTCCGCCAGCTCACAGACCGCGGGCCCTCTGTGGTGGCAGAAAAGGCAATCGGCACACGATCGGCCAGGGGCAATTCTGCAAATTGATGTACCAGTTCGCCATCACGATCCCACACCTGGATGTTCTGCGGAAACCGAAATGCCGGCACACGATAGGAATATGGACGTTCCGTCATATTAACCAGTAAATACACTCCGTCTGGCGACAATGATACCGACCTGTAAATAGCAGGTTCACCGAGCATTCTCTTCTTCCCGTCAAGAGTTACTTCCGCAAGCTGAGAAGTAAAATAGTAGTCAAAAAGATCTTCATCGTGGCTGTCCTGAAGCAGATCCTGGTACGTTCTGGCCGGGCGTGCCTCACCAAGACTCTCCTGGATTACAGGGCCGGTTGGAACCATACTTCTTTCTGGGATTCCCCCCCTGTTTGATGGCACAAACCGTACAATTAATCCGTTTCCGTCACGAGTCCAGCTATAGGGTGAACCGTAGTAAGTGTTGTTTACACCTTTGCCTGTAAGTTTCCGCGCTGAGGCACTGCTCACTTCGGCCACCCAAAGCTCAAGGCTGTTTTCCGTGTTCAGCAAAAAAGCGAAGTGTGATCCATCAGGCGACCAGCTTACATTGGTAATTACAGGATTATCCGGCAGGCCGGTTACTTCACGGTCGTCACCGGTTTCCATATTACGCAACTTAAACCCGGTAACATATCCGGGCCGGCTGGGGCCGTTTGTATTCGGGTTGATACGAATGCCCGCCAGCCTTAATTCCGGCTGTGCCATTTCGGCGATGGATTGAAGGGCAGGCACATCCTGCAGCAGCATGGTTTGCATGCCTGGCGAGAAGCTAACCGATGGTGTTCTCGCCCCATCAACAAGATCGATTAAATCCTGTGATGGCTTCTGATATGTTTCCTGTGCAATTGCCCAAGAGATAAAGATGAAAGTTATCAGCAAGGAGAGTATTGGAATTCGTGATCGCATAATGGTTTGTTTAGTGTGGTATTATATCTGGTATAAAAGTTAACTGTGATTGCAAATGTGCTAATATTAATTCTGCTCAAAAATCTTAATCAAATCTCGCATACAGTTCCCTTAAAAAGCGGTTTATCCGCCGGGCATTTACTCCGAGATCGCTTTGGCCCACTCTTGATTTGGATCGCATATCAACCCGGGTGCCTTCACCGGTTTCCGCAAACCGCAGTACCACGTCATCCTTGAAACCGAACCAGGGCAGCATTTCGGTGGCTTCAACTCTGCCGTCCATTCGGTTAATGGCCACAAGATCCCAACCTCGCTGAACCACCAGGACAACGGCTGCATCCATCACCTCCTGCAGATCGGCATCAATTATAAGCGGCTCAATCTGCGGGTACGCTTCACGCTGCTGCCTTGCGGTTTCCTCTCCTTCATACTCAGGCGGATTGGGCGCATCAACCCGAAGCCTTTCCATTGCCACAAACTCCGGCGGATTAGAAAAGTCAGTGGTGATATCGTGAATCGCCGGCACCGACTGTGCACGGTGCTGCCAGTAGAGTGCTGTTCCTGATACGATGCCCGTTAAGATAAAAGCGATAATCACATACAAAACTACCTGAAAACGTGATTTCCGTAAAAACCAGATTGAGATCAGGCTCACAACAGCTATACCAATGGCTGCATAAGCACTGTAGCGAAGCAGGCTGAATGCCAGTCCAAGCGACCAAATTTCCCAGCGGTAGCCATATCCCGAAAAAAGAAATACAAAAGTTGCTGCCAGTGAGAGATAAAGAAGAATTCGGGCAAAAATCATAATGGTTGGATTTGATTTGATTGGGTAGTATCAAAGTAAAAAATCAAAACAATAGTTGTTTAGATTTTACTCCCTTCAATCTGTTTGATTTAATTAGCCATCGAACAGATTTCCCCGTATTTTTAAAAGTTGTTTACCAAACCAAAAAATAAAAACTGTATCTACATGAAAGGCACTGTACGAGTTCGATTTGCCCCATCTCCAACCGGATTTCTACATATCGGCGGGCTTCGCACCGCTCTTTATAACTATCTTTTTGCACGGCATCATGAAGGGAAATTTATACTGAGAATTGAAGACACCGATCAGAGCCGCTATGTGGAAAATGCAGAACAGGATATTCTGGACTCACTTGCATGGTGCGGTATAGAAGTGGATGAAGGCCCTCAAAAACCAGGAGATTTCGGGCCTTACCGGCAGAGTGAACGTAAAGAGATTTATCACAAATATGCTCAGCAGCTAATCGAAAACGGCCACGCCTATTATGCATTCGACACAACCGAAGAGCTGGACCAAATGCGCGAACGGCTGCAAAAATCGGGGAATCCGTCACCAAAATATGACGCCATTACACGGCAGTCGATGAAGAACAGCCTGACCCTGCCGCAGGACGAAGTTCAAAAAAGGCTGGAAGCCGGTGATGAGTATGTTGTGCGCCTGAAGGTGCCTCGCCGGGAAACCATCCGGTTTGAAGATCTGATCCGTGGCCACGTATCGTTCGAGTCGAAAGGGCTGGACGATCAGGTTTTGCTCAAATCAGACGGTATGCCCACTTATCATTTAGCCAATGTTGTGGACGATCACCTGATGCAGGTTTCTCATGTGATTCGCGGTGAGGAGTGGCTCAGCAGCACCCCTAAGCATGTGCTTCTCTACCAGGCTTTTAGATGGGATCTGCCTGAAATGGCACACCTGCCGCTGATTATGTCGCCGAGTGGAGGCAAACTCTCCAAACGAAAAGCCGAATCGGAAGGCATTCCTATCAACGCAAAAAATTACATCGAACAGCATTACGAACCGGAAGCAGTGGTCAACTTTCTGGCTTATCTGGGCTGGAGTCCCGGTGATGACAGTGAAATACACTCTATGCAATCTTTGTGCAATCTCTTTACCCTCGACAGGGTAAGCAAGGGCGGGGCTGTTTTTAATCACAAAAAATTGCTTTGGTATAACGAGCACTATCTTCGTGAACAGCCCGACCATCAGCTCGCCGGGCGTATGAAAGAATTAGCCGAAAACCCGAAAATTAAAAAGGCTGACAACGAATTTCTTGCCAACATTGCAGGACTTTTAAAAGAGCGGGTCAGCAAAATTGATGAAGTCATCAGCATGGGTGAATTCTTTTTTGAAGATCCTCAGCAATACGATGAAAAGGCACTGAAAAAGTGGAAAGACGACAGTCCCGGGCTGGTTGCCGAATACAAAGAAAATATTGAAGCCTTAACTGAGGAATCCTTTAAAGCTGCAAACCTGAAAGAACATTTACAGAATGTAATCAGCAAAAACGATGTGGGCTTCGGCAAGCTGATGATGCCGCTTCGAATTGCCGTGACGGGCCAGGGATTCGGGCCGGATCTCTTCGTATCCATGGAACTGCTTGGCAAAGAGACAGTTCTGAGGCGTATTGACACGGCGCTGGAAAAATTGGGATGATATTTCAATTTGTTTGGCGACCTTTTGCAGATCGATAATGTTAGATCGGGGAAGTAAGAATAGAAATCTTATTATACTCTATCATCAGGCGATAAAATATTAAAATCAAATCGGATATGAAGAAAGAGTTTTTGATATCCACGTTTATTTTCACTTTTTTTGTCCTGTCGGTAGCGGGACAGAATCCCAGAGATGCTTTCAACAAAAACTCATTGACGCAGCATCAAGTTAGTATGATTGATTATTTAGCATTGAGTAATAATTCTTTGGGGTGGTGGTCAAAATCGTACCTGCTTGATTATCTGCTGATTGCCGGAGGCACGATGGGATATGTCACTGGAAAAGGCCTGGAGCCAAGAGAAAAATCACTAATCGGCCCCTCGTATGACCCAGATAACCTGCTGGAACTGTTTCAGTCCGACCGATTAAGCAAGCCCCATCTTCAGCAGGATGTAGAGGAGGCTGTTCCGGAATACTGGATTCACCGGTCAATTGCTGGAATGGGAGCTCTTTTAGTCGGAATTGAATGGAGAGAGCAACAGAGAGGCAGGGGAAGTGTGCAACAAATACATGATGTTTTTGTGGGTTATGCCCAATCTGTTGCACTTAACGCAATGGTTACCGAATTCAGCAAGCCGCTGTTTTCGAGGCTGCGGCCCGATTTCAGAGAGCGGGCTTTGCGCTTCCACTGCCCTGATCTTGATGGCCCGGAGTTTGAACCCTATTGTGCAGACTTCAGGGATAATCCGCTTTCTGATAATCCCGAAGAAGTACGGGATTTGTTTGATGACGGACGAAAAAGTTTCATTTCCGGACACAGTTCCAACGCATTCAACCTATTCGGATATACGACACTGGCCATTGGCGGCCGCTATGTCTGGGGGACTGATGCATCACCGGGGAGCCGTAAAGCAGGAATTGCAGCTCAATCTGTCCTAATGTCGGCGGCAGCATATATTTCTGTAAGCCGAATCACGGACGGACGCCATCACGTTTCGGATGTAATTGCCGGAGCGGCCACAGGCACACTTATTGCAAATCTTTCATACTGGCTGAGGTTCAACCGGGATGGTAATTCGCGAAGAAGCCTGAAAAATTCAAATTCATTTGAACAAAACGCAAACAACCGGTTTCGCGACAATGCGGAAGTTCAGCTCTCCCCGTGGGTTGCCGGTGCAAACAGCGGTGGTGGTTTTAGCCTGAGTGTGAGTTTTTAACGTAGTTATTGTCATCGGCTAAGGAATTTCAATAAACCTAATTTAAAAAGAAAGGCCAACTCAGAGAGATGCAAATCCGTAACTAATGTTAAGAAATCTCAAATATTTTGGTATACTTTTCTAACTATTGACTCAAGGTAACGGTATAACAACTTTAGCTATTAACATTTTTCCTGAGTTTGACATTTTTTAGCTGGGAAAATTTTGATCAATAAAAACTATATAGCTTAGAGGTTGTGTAATTGAATATTTTGATGTCCCACCTTATTTTTGGCCATGTTCGTTCGAAAAAAGAAAAATCCCAGTGGCGTTGTCAGCGTGTAGGTCATTGACTATAGCAGCAGCTAGTGTCATGTCAATCTTCAAATGTCGGATAAAGTCGCTTTAATTTTATTCGCGCATCTTCTGTGGTGAATTGCCAGTTTATCTTTTTTGATTGTGTGTTTCTGACAGACTCCCATGCACTGGTTTGTCTTACTACTTTTTCAATTGCATCTATTCTTCTGTTTAAACACTGACCGTTCAGCACCTGAAGTTCTATCTCAGCAATAGTCAACCAACTTCCATGCTTTGGGGTGTATATAAATTCAAACCGCTCCCACAACGCTTTGGCTTGGGCGGGTGGAAAGGCCTCATACAGCGCCCCCGGTGTATGCGTGTTCAGGTTGTCCAT
>SLPZ01000204.1 GCA_007131725.1 Balneolaceae bacterium | reverse complement strand
TCGGGATAACCGGGGTAGTTCTCAACATCGGTGGTTTGCATAAGCTGGCCGCCGGGTTCAGGGCCTTCAAATACAATGGGATTTAGATCGGCTCTGGCTGCATAAAGCGCAGCAGTAAGCCCGGCAGGTCCGCTGCCGACAATCACAACTTTAAACGTTTTTCCTTCTATATCTTTCATAATTCCTGTTTTTTGTTTTGTTATTATTCCTGTCAATGTAAGAAATTTTGAAGCATGTTTTGGTCAATATTGTCTATCAATCAGATAGCTTTTCTATAACAAATTTTTATTTCTATCATAAAAAACGCTTCCAAATTATTTTAAAAGTTGCATCTGTCTTAAAATTCGCTATGTTTGTGCAAACCATGAAATTGGAGGTATAAAGTGATAGTTGGAGTTTGTAAAGAAACCACAAAACATGAGAAGCGGGTAGCCCTAACTCCCGAAGGGGTTGAAAAGCTGATGTCGCTGGGATTAGAGATCATAATTGAAAGTGAGGCTGGTGTACATTCCAGCTACACCGATCAGAGTTATGAGGAAGCGGGAGCCGGGATTGAGAAAAACCGCGAGAAACTTTTAAAGAAGTGCGATCTTTTGCTTGCCGTTCAGGCGCCAGATAAAAAGACTGTTAACTCTATGAAGTCCGGAGCCGCCCTGATTTCATTCATCTGGCCGCTGCAAAACAGTGATTATGTAGAACACCTCAGAGAAAAGAATATTACCGCACTGGCTATGGATACCATCCCGCGGATCAGCCGTGCCCAAACTATGGATGCTCTCTCTACCATGAGCAATATTGCCGGCTATAAAGCAGCACTGCTCGGGGCTAACCAACTTGACAAATACATGCCCATGATGATGACGGCAGCCGGCACCATACCTCCGGCCAAAGTTCTCGTTTTAGGTGCGGGTGTTGCAGGCCTTCAAGCCATAGCGACTGCAAAACGCCTTGGAGCTGTGGTTGAGGCGTTTGATATCCGGCCGGTGGTAAAAGAGCAGGTTGAAAGCCTGGGAGCCACATTTGTTGAGGTGCCGATCGAAGAGGAAGAAACCGAATCGAAAGGCGGATATGCCAAAGAACTCTCGGAACGCAACAAACAGAAACAGCGGGAGGTGATCCATCAGCACGTAAAAAAATCGGATATCGTTATCACCACTGCACTGATTCCCGGCAAACCGGCACCGCTTCTGGTAACAAAAGCCATGGTTGAGGATATGGCTCCCGGATCGGTTGTGGTGGATATTGCAGCGGAGCAGGGAGGTAACTGTGAGGTTACCAAACCCGGAGAAACCATCTACCACCGAGGGGTTGCAATTGTTGCACCTCTCAACATTCCAAGCTCTCTTGCTTTCCATGCCAGCAAGCTCTATTCAAAAAACCTTTTGTCTTTGCTGAACCTTCTGATCGAAGACGGGCAGCTCACTTTCAATTTTGAAGATGAAATAGTTCTGAATGCAACCATAACACACAACGGGGATATTGTTTCGCCTTTTGTAAAGGAAAACATTTAAGCTGAAATCCATTAAACTACGCTGACCGGTTGACCCGTCAGTGTAAACCCCAAAATCTGTTACATTTACATTTTAATCATGGAAGACCTGATTTTTAATCTCTTTATTTTTGTTCTTGCCGCGTTTGTGGGATTTGAACTGATTTCCAAAGTCCCGCCCACACTTCACACACCGCTGATGTCCGGCGCAAATGCCATTTCAGGAATTACACTTATCGGCGCACTGATCATTGCCGGTGGCTCGGAAAGCATTTATGCACAATGGATTGGATTCGCCGCCATCGTTTTTGCCACCATCAATGTGGTTGGCGGATTTATGGTAACCGACCGCATGCTGGAAATGTTCAAAAAAAAGGAGGATGATTAGATGAGCCAGTTTCTTCCTGAATTTTTGCAGGCCTACATTCCAAGTGCCATTCAGATCTTTTACCTGATTGCAACTGCATTTTTCATTTTAGGCATTAAGCGCCTCAACTCTCCGGCAACAGCACGGTCAGGCAACCAGCTTGCTTCCTTCGGAATGCTTCTGGGCGTAGTTGTTACACTCTTCGACCGGGAAATTGTCAGTTTTGAGTTTATTATTGCCGGGATGGTAATCGGCGCCCTGATTGGGGCTTTTGCCGCAAAAAAAGTTCAGATGACAGCCATGCCCGAAATGGTTGCTGTTTTTAACGGTTTTGGCGGAGGCGCCTCGGCACTGGTTGCCTGGGGTGAATTCAGCAGGTTCGATCCCGGACTGTTTGCATTACACGAACTGTTCACTATCGGCCTCAGTATTTTGATTGGCTCCATTACATTTACCGGAAGTTACATCGCCTTTGGAAAACTGAAGGGTTTCATCAGTGGCGGACGAATTGCCCTTCCGGGCCAAAACCTGATCAACCTCTTTTTTACGATCGTCGCACTTTTTCTTGTAGGATGGTTTACGATTGACCCTGAATACCAGGTCATATTCTGGACACTTTTCGGGTTAGCATTGCTGATAGGAATTTTCACGGTACTGCCGATTGGCGGTGCAGATATGCCCGTTGTAATTTCACTTCTGAACTCCTACTCAGGTATTGCGGCTTCCATGGCCGGATTTGTTGTAGGAAATAATTTGCTTATCATCAGCGGTGCATTGGTTGGGGCTGCCGGTTTGATACTTACCAACCTGATGTGCCAGGCCATGAACCGAAGGCTTGTGGATGTGCTCTTTGCCGCATTCGGCGGTGAAGGCGTTGCTGTAGCGGGGCTTGACGACGAAGACAAAACCGTTCAAAAAACTTTTGCGGATGATGTGGCCATACAGTGCGCTTACGCAAAAAGAGTTGTGATTGTACCCGGTTACGGCCTTGCCGTTGCACAGGCCCAGCATGCACTGAAAGAAGTTGCCGGACTGATTGAGAGCAGGGGTGTGGATGTAAAATATGGAATCCATCCGGTTGCCGGACGCATGCCCGGCCATATGAATGTTTTGCTGGCCGAAGCCGATGTCCCCTACGACCAGCTTTACGACATGGATGAAATCAATCCCCAATTTGCCTCGACTGATGTGGTTTTAATTATCGGGGCGAATGATGTGGTGAATCCCGCAGCACAAAACTCGCCCGGAAGCCCGATTTACGGCATGCCGATTTTGAATGTTCATGAGGCCAAACGCACCATAGTCTTCAAGCGCAGTATGAGTTATGGTTATGCCGGCATCGACAATGCCCTTTTTTACAGCGAAACCAACCAGATGTTTTTCGGCGATGCTAAAAAGTCTCTTCAGGAACTTGCATCGGCCATAAAAGATCTGGGTTGATTTTTATATTAATCCACCAAAAATGTTACTTTTATTTGCCTGAAAAGCTGAAACTTAATGGATCAACTTCTCGGTCCATGATTATTATCATTCATTAAAGAAAACAAAAAATGTGCGCCATCAACTGGAAACAGGTTTTTCATGGAATAATTGGGGCGGCTGTCGGGGCGGGATCTGTATTTTTATATATGTCTGTGCGCGACTATTTTGGAATAATCCTGCCTTCCTGGCCAATATCTATTTTAAGTATCATTGCTGCAATTATTGCATCTGTATTTATTCATGAACTGGGACATCTCATTGCGGGGATTGTTCAGAAATTCAGGTTTTATATGTTTACAGTTGGCCCGTTTAAACTGGAAAAAACGCCGGATGGCTTTCGGGCTGGTTTAAACCTGAACCTGAATATTGCCGGTGGGTTAACTCTCATGATTCCTTCATCAAAAAAGTTTGATAAAAAAAAGCTGGCTTGGTTCATTGCTGGCGGCCCGATTGCTTCTATTCTATTTTTCATCATTCTCGCTACTGTATCTTTTACCCTCCATGCTGTCTACGGAGCACAGGGTATTGCTAATGCCATCATCTATTTTTCCTGGATGACAGCCATCATAACCCTGGTTCTTGGTGTCTTCGCTTTGATACCCGAAGAAGAAACCGGGCTTGAAAGTGATGGCCTGCAGCTCAAAGATCTGCTGCGAGGCGGCAAAAGAGCTGTCATCAAACAATATGTTATGCAACTTTCCACAGCATCATGGAATGGCACCCGCCCCCGGGACCTGGATGAAACAGTTCTAATGCGTCTTATTGACCTTACAAAAGAACAGAACGGATCAAATTCCATTCTGGCCAAATTATTAGGTTATGTATACTTCATGGATAGTGATAATAAAAATCAGGCAAAAGAGATTCTTGATAAAGCTGTTATAATTGCAGAAGAGACGAAAAATGAATTTTTAAATGCCACTCTTTTCCTCGAAAAATCATTTTTTGAAGCTTTTTGTAACCATGATGTGGAAAAAGCCGAACATTATTTTGAAAAAGGCAAAAAAGGATACAGTGAAAAAAGTACATTAAAGCGTGCGGAAACAGCACTTAACCTGGTAAAAGGAGATACCGAACTTGCCAGAAAAAATGCTGAAGAGACTCTAAAACTTCTGGAAAATACACATGATAAAGGCGGGGCAATTTGGGAGAAAGAGATGCTTGAACAACTAATTGACAAGCATGGGCTTCGGACTGTCGAAAAATGAACACTTCTTATCCTTCTTATAAAAAAATATTCAAAAAGGGATTACGGAGAACTTACTATTCTATCATGCAAAATTGATGACTTTTATACATCAATCAGCCGGAATAATACGATTTATGGTACCATTCGATTCGTTGCTGAAGTAGATGTAACCGTCAGGCCCCTGCCTTACATCCCTGATGCGGCCGATTCCCTCAAGAAATCGCTCTTCGTGTACAAACTGATCGCCATCCACAACGATCCGCGAAATTAGCTGAAACGCGAGAGCTCCGTTCAGGATATCGCCCTGCCATCCGGGATATTTATCACTGGTTACAAAATCCATTCCGGATGGGGCAATTGAGGGTGTCCAGTGCATGACTGGCTGCTCCATTCCTTCCATCTCGGTGTGCGGAGTGATTTCCGTGCCATTATAATTGATGCCGTACGTAATTTCAGGCCATCCATAATTTGCTCCCGGTTTATCGTGAACGTTCAGCTCATCTCCGCCTCGGGGCCCGTGCAGGTTGGTCCAGATTACACCGGTTTTGGGATGAACCGCCATTCCCTGAATGTTGCGAAGTCCGTATGCATAAATTTCATCAAGCCCGTCGCGCCCCACAAACGGGTTGTCCTCTGGAATACTGCCGTCATCATACAACCTGAACAGGTTGCCATTCGAATTGGTAATATCCTGCGCAGTATTCATGGAGCCACGATCTCCAATTGAAAAGAAAAGATAGCCGTCCGGGTCAAATGCAATTCGGCTGCCAAAGTGCTGGCCGCGGGTACTGAAGGGTGTGCCAACATAAATATCTTCCTGATCGGTAAGTGAGTGTGAATCGGCTTCATACCTTGCTCTCATAATCGCCGTGTTAGAGCCACCCGATCCTGTTTTTGAATAGCTTAAATAAATCCAGCCGTTATCTTCAAAATCCGGATGAATTTCGATGTCAAGCAGGCCGCCCTGGCTGCGTGCAAAAACTTCGGGTACACCGGCAATGGGTTCATCAACAAGGCTTCCATCACGAACCAGCCTCAGGGTACCGTCACGTTCGGTAATTAGCATGGTGCCATCGGGTAAAAATGCCATTCCCCATGGAATCCCTAATCCTTCAACTACGGTCTGAACATGAAAATCGAGTTCTTCGGTACTGTGCACCT
>SLPZ01000150.1 GCA_007131725.1 Balneolaceae bacterium | reverse complement strand
CGAAAGCCTGGCTGCCCGGCAGGGGCACGATGGATGGGTGATCACCGGTTATACACCAATGAGAGTGGGCCAGGATGTGAATTGCCACACTTGCGGTACCGAACACGAAGAGGGAAAAATTTTGTTCAAACCAGTATTTGAACGGGGCAACAGCCCATCAGCCATTCAGCAGATTCCGAGTGAAGAGTGGGTTGAATGCAACCAATGTGTGGAAAAGAATTAGGTAAATAATCTACGAGGCTGTCCAAAGAGGGCGTCATGCCGTACTTAATACGGGATCTCCTATCTTTGATAAAAGCATGAGATACCGGATCGGAGCCCGACACGAAGGTACCGATGATATGTAGTCTTTTTGAGCACCCTTTTTTGGACAGCCTCAGGGAAAGTTGTAGAACAGGTAAAGAAATAGATCAGGAGGTAAAACAGTATTGCCGGCACAGGCAGAAAAGATCTGTTTTGTGCATTGCATGTTCCAAATTCGATAGACCTCTGATCCGGATAACGGCTATGGGGTTTCTGCATTCAGCAAACCATGGCCAATCCCTTCGATACAGTTTGTTGCCTTTTCTTCATTTCTTGCCTCGGGATTTTTGGTTGCTTCGCTAAGCCCCGGACTGCGTTCGGTTTCAAACGCAGAGGCATTTTTAAACCTCACTTGTCCGGGGTTACCCCGAAAAGGGATGGCTTTGCCATAATATCGTCCGCTCCTATCGGAGCTTGATGTAACTCTCATCGGTGACTTGCTCGGTGAATTCGCGAATTTGGTTTACTCAACTTGAAGGGCAATTAGTTTTGGTATATGGACTGTAAAATCCCGGCAGGGATGGCCGATCTTATAACCCCGGGTGAAGCGGCTATCAGAATTGCGAAGCAAGAATGATGGAGCGCAACCCGGGGGAGATCAGAGCAACAAGAAAAGACCCCGAGGCATTAAGCCTGTCAAAGTAAGATATCACATTCGAGGGGTTGCCGGGAAAGATTCCAGGGTGAATCCGACAGGTTTTAGTTCAAAAATGGGTTCCAATCTCTTCTGTAAAGTATTCACCATAAATCGGATTGCATGACCCAAAGTTAAAAATGAATTCAACTAAACGATTGATATTATTGGATTCAAATTTTAAGCGTCGACGACGCGCACAAAACAGGAAAGAAATAGATCAGGAGATAAATCTGTATTACCGGCAGGCTGATAAGATGGTTGTTTTTGATTGGTTTTTGAGTAACGGGCAAGCTCAACTATGTGTTAAACTTCGTAGAGTAAACTGCCCGTTGTACGTGTAGTTACCTTACTTTGTGACCCTCCACATTAAATTGAAGGCGGTAAACCAGATCGCGTGAAGTAATGTACATTACACCCGGTTCATCACCGCTCCACTCCAGGTTGCTTACCTGCTGGGGAAAAGAAATGTCCTGCAAATGATTTCCATCGACATCAAAAACAGAAATGCCTGCAGGCCCGGTTGAATAGAGGCGGCCGTCTGTATCAACCACCATTCCATCTGCAGCACCGCCATCATCCCAGGGATCAACACTGGCAAAAAGCCGGGGATTGGATGGAACTCCATCAGCGTCAACATCAAAAACGGTGATTCTGCCGGTTTCGGAGTCATTCACATAAAGGAGTGATTCATCGCGCGATAAAATAATACCGTTGGGATAATCAAATTCATCGTAAAAATAAGTGAGTTCCCCGTCAGGGGTGAACCGGAACACTCCGCTGAAATCGAGCTCCCTTTTTTCTTCTTCCACGCCAAAAGGCGGATCTGTAAAGTAAATGGTTCCGTTTGAGTGAACCGTCAGGTCATTGGGACTATTCAGCCTGCTGCCTTCATAATTGTCTATCAAAATTTCGAGATCGCCGTCATTTGTAATTCGTGAAAGCCTGCCGGCATGCTGGGCAATAATTACCGATCCGTCAATATCCGCCTGTATGCCATTGGCATTGCCGGACGGTTCAAGAAAAACTTCTGAACTCTCAGTTTCAGGCGACCAGCGATAAATGCGGTTGGCGGGGATATCACTGAACAGCAGATATTCGTCCGGGTGCCAATATGGCCCTTCGGTAAATTGATGTCCTTCAGAAATTATCCGGGGTTCGGCGTCTTCATCGATAATCTGAACATCTTGCTCAGCACAGGAAAAGAGCAGAAATGTGAGAAGGAATAACGAGTTTAAATAACTGAATTTTTTCATGATTTCTGAATATGGTTTATAAGTTATTGCCAGGGGCCACTTAATCAGTATAAGCAAATTATGATAACAAGATGTGAAAGCCCGGTTTTATTGCTAATCTAAAAAGGAATGTCAATGTGCCCCGGTGTGGTAATCAGCTTCAGGATAACCAGCAGTTTTTTTAGTTCTTTTTTCATGATTGATTCCCTTAGCTGTACATATTAGCTGAACAAATTGATGCTATCTTAAAATCAGGTGTATCAAAATTACAATAATAAAATAGGATCAATTATGGCCGATAATAAAAGAATTCCACGGAAAAAAGCACTGAAATACATGGCAATTGGCTCGGTTGCTTCAGCATTCACACCTTTTTTGATTGCAACCGGCTGTAACAGAGATGTCAAATCAAAACCCGGTACGTATCTCGGTTATGATGAAATTTTCAATTCGGTGTACCCATTTTCTCTGGCGCCCCTTCCATACCCGGCTGATGAATTCGAACCGGCAATTGATACGCAGACAATGGAAATTCATCACAGCAGGCATCATCAGGGTTACATTAATAACCTGAATAATGCGCTGGAAGGAAATGCCGAACTTCAGGAAATGACACTTACACAGCTCATCACAAACCTGAACGAGCTTCCGGAAGAAGTAAGAACGGCTGTGAGAAATCATGGCGGTGGACACCTGAATCATGTAATCTTCTGGAATACAATGAGTGCCGAAGGAGGAAATCCATCCGGCAGTCTTGCAGAAGCGATTAATGAATCATTCGGTGATTTGAACACCATGAAATCGGAATTTTCATCGGCGGCAGGTACTGTATTTGGAAGCGGCTGGGCATGGCTTGTATCCGATCAGAATGGGGGCCTGAAGATCACAACATCTCCAAACCAGGATAACCCGCTGACTGAAGGACTCTCACCGCTTTTGGGAATTGATGTTTGGGAACACGCTTATTATTTGAACTACCAGAACCGCCGCGCAGATTATATTAATGCCTGGATGGGTCTGATTTATTGGGATAAAGTAGCAGTAATTTTCGAAGAAAGTTTGCTGTAGAACCGGTATGAAGTGGTTCAATATGAAGTGAAATAAATTTTTAGTCTAAGCTAAAATAATTTATATTTGATTCATACCCAATCAAGATATTATCTGTTGTAATGTCGAAGTACCGGTTTCAAATACTATTTATTTCCTGTTTCCTATTTCTCTGTCTGATTGAAGTACCCATGCTGAATGCCGGCAATCAAAAAGAAAGAGGAAATTATCAGGCCGATGAAAATGAGTATTTTCAGGGAATCGTTATAGATTCTCAGGATGGAGAACCTATCCCGGGTGCAACCATTCAGATTGATGAAAGAGAGGCAGGAACAGCCGCCGACGTCAGAGGAGAATTTGAGTTTAAAGGCCTGGAGCCCGGTACGTATCTGCTCACCATCCGTTCTGTGGGATATCAAACCAAACGATTAACCGCAGAACACCCGCAAGAGGAGCGTCTTGTTATCAAGATGCAGTCTGCCATTATCCGGACAGATGAAGTGATTGTAACGGCATCACCGGTGGGCCGGAATATTCAGTATCAGCCGGCACAGGCATACAACATTCAGGATTTGCAAGACCGACAGGCTTCATCTTTTGGGGAGATGCTTGACGGTGAACCGGGCATTGCCATGCGTTCGTTTGGCCCGGCTCCATCGCGGCCGGTAATCCGGGGGTTTGACGGCGACCGGCTTCTGATCCTGGAAAATGGCGAGCGGATGGGAGACCTGTCCAATACTGCTCACGATCACAATATTTCAATAGACCCGCTTGCGGCCGACCGTATCGAGGTTGTGCGAGGTCCGGCAAGCCTGCTGTACGGATCCAGTGCACTTGGCGGGGTAATAAACATAATTACCTCCGATGTGCCTGTTGATTGGGAGCGGGGCTCATCAGGCACGGCAGTTGTAGAGGGTTCGTCAATGAATAATGGAGTGAGCGGATTTGGCCGTTATCGGTACGGGGAAGATTCCTGGGCTGCAACGGGCAGATTTTCGTACCGCGGAGCAGGAGATGTTCGAACACCAGAGGGCAGGCTGCCGGGTACTTTTATCCAAAACATGGAAGGCGCGGGCGGTTTTGGTTACCGGACAGATCACTTCAATGGCGGATTGTCACTTTCAGCTATAGACCATAATTACGGTTTGCCGGATGAAATTCTTGACCCCGATGAAGAGGCGGAAATCCGGATGAATCAGCAAACAATGCAGGGGAAGGGACTCTGGAGTAAAGATCATTTTTTTGAGAAGATCGAATTTCGGTTTAATGCCTCCCGGTGGTTCCAGCAGGAAGTTGAAACCGAGCTTCAGGGCGGACAAATCATTGATGAAGATATCGAACTCGAATTTTTACAATATTCTGCCAACGGAACAATTACGGTTCAGCATCGCCCGATTGGAATTTTTGATGATGGAGTGCTGGGTATTAACACTCAAATCACTCAAATTGAGGTTGGAGGTGAAGAGGCATTTACACCTGGTACCAATAGCAGGTCCACGGCATTTTTTACTTTTCATGAAGTTCCTCTGAATAATATAACAAGGTTACAATTTGGAGTCCGCGGTGAGGTGCAAACGCTGAGTACCCGCCCGAATGATGATTTTCCTGATTTTCGTGAAAGCCGGTCATCAAGTGCAATGTCCGGATCCATGGGACTGAACATCAGGCCGCTGCCCCAGCTTGAAATCGGGGTACAATTTGCCCGGGCGCACCGCTTCCCGATTTTGGAAGAGATGTTTGCAGATGGTGTACATTTCGGAGCGGGAGTTTATGAGCGAGGGAATCCGTCACTCGGTACCGAAGTTGGACACGGTAGTGATTTATTTATTCGATGGTCAAGTAATAGGCTGCTTGCAGAGGCAGCAGGATTTTATTACAGAATTTCGAACTTTGTGGCATTTGAGCCAACCGGTGAGCAGTTTATTGATGACAGGGAGAGAAATTGGGATATTTTTCAATACAGGTCGCGGAATGCAGAACTTTTCGGAGGCGAAGCTCAGGTATTAGTCAGGCTAACGGATCATTTACAGGCTGGTACAGTGTATGATATGGTTTTTGGACGAAGAGTGGACAATAACTCTTACCTGCCCACAATGCCGCCCGGTCGATTGCGGTTTTTAACAAGATATGAAACAGAGCAGTGGTGGCTGGAAGGCAGCCTAAGAAAAGTTAGCAGCCAAAACCGTGTTGCCGAAGAGGAATTGCCTACCGATGGTTATACGGTTCTGAATTTCAATGCGGGCCTTCAGTTTAATTCTCACGGGATCCACCGTGTTTCACTGAAAGCAGAAAATATTACAAATCAACTGTATAGAGACCACCTATCAAGAATAGACAGGAGTGAATTTGGATTTCCGATGCCGGGAAGAAATGTAAGATTATCATATCGTTATATTTTCTGAAAATTGCGTTTGATGTCAGCTAAAAAAATGGTGAATGTGTCCCGCCTGTCCCCGGGGGCCTTGTGCCTTGTACT
>SLPZ01000098.1 GCA_007131725.1 Balneolaceae bacterium | reverse complement strand
GACGCGGATGGTTGCGCGGAGGCACGCAGAAAAGGATTTAAATTTTATTCTAAGATGTTAACAATCAAATGGATATTGTTTCTAAATTATTTTAGTGTGAGCTCTGAACGAAGCGATTCCCATGAAAAGAAATGCAGGTTAGTGGGGAATGTTCAACAATTTCATCATTTATTGGACTCAACAGCTTCGAGAATGATTTCGAACGATTTCCGAAGCAATTCCCGGCCAATAATCAATGGCGGTGCAACCCGGATCAGCGAATTGGAATGGAGGGTCCAGCCAAGAATGATTTCTCTCTCAAAGCATTCCTTCACTACTTTTTGGGTCAGTTCGGCATCCCTGAGCTGCAATCCGAGCATGGCTCCGCGGCCGCGAACTTCTATAATGCTTTTTCCTTGTAACATTTCACGTGCCGTTGCCTCTATTACTTCTGCTTTGGCTGCAAAATCTCCGGCCAGCAAAGTTTTAAGATTGGCATGTGCGGCTGCGCAACTGACCGGGTGGCCGCCGAATGTGGTTACATGGTTGAGCGGCGGATCGTGTTTAAACACCTCAAAAATTTCGGATGATGAGACAAAAGCGCCCATCGGCATGCCCCCTCCCATCGCTTTAGCCAGACAGAGTATATCGGGCACAACATTATAGTGCTGAAATGCAAAAAGGCTTCCTGTTCTGAAAAACCCGGTCTGAATTTCATCAAAAATCAGCAGGGCGCCGGTATCATCACATCGCTTTCGCACCTCTTTCAGCCACTCATGATCGGCAGGAATCACCCCTCCTTCTCCCTGGATCGGTTCCAGAATTACGGCCGCGGTTTTATCATCAATGATTTCCAAGCTCTTCGGGTCATTAAAACCGGTAAAGTGGACATCCGGCAACAGCGGCTTGTAGGGATCTCTGTAAATATCACGCCCTGTTACACTCAGAGAACCGTGTGTATCACCGTGATAACTGTTGTGAAATGCAACAAATTTTTGGCGCCCGGTATATTTTTTGGCCAGTTTCAGGGCACCTTCCACCGATTCGGTTCCGCTGTTCACAAAATAGACGCGGCCGAGATTTTCCGGAAGATGTTCGCACAACAATTGCGCAAACCGGCTTTGCGGCGCCTGGATAAATTCACCATAAACCATCACGTGCAGGTGTTTTTCAAGCTGCTCCCGGATGGCATTGATAACATTCGGGTGGCGGTGCCCAAGGCTGCTGACAGCGATTCCGGATATCAGGTCGGTAAATTTTTTCCCGTCGGTTGTATAGATGTGGCTGCCTTCGGCCTTATCAATCTCCAGCCCCATGGGATCATCACTGGTCTGAGCAATGTGTTGGTAAAATGATTGGGCATCCCTGCTCATTGGCAATTCGTTGTGATGATCTGTCAGCTTTTCAGCGTTGTTCCCATTTATCCAGCAGGCTGACAAACTCCATTTGCATACTTTCGGTATTATCATCGGCATACCATTTATGAAGATTCTCGGCAGCCGTCTGGCGGGGCACATCATCCCGGTTTCTTAAATTTTCGAATAACTTCTGAGCCGTATCAGGCCGGGGTCCCCATTCACCTAAAATTTCCAGGGATTTCATGTCCAGGACAATTACTTTCGGAATCGACCGGCTTTTTCCATCGGTTAAAAACTGGTCCATTATCTCAGGATTTTTGTCTCTGAGAATATAACGAATCAGAATTTTGCTGCTCGTATCCGCCATTTTCTGAATAATGGGCAGCGATTGTGCAGCATCTCCGCACCACGCTTCGGTCAGCACCAGCCAGATCATGGGGCGTTCCACCTTTTCTAACCGTTCGCGTATTTCATCACTTAAATCGGTGCGCCTGTCGAGCCGTTTCATGCGGTGAACATTCATTTTTGTGTAGTGCAGCATCGACTCGGAGTGATTTTCGCCGGTGGTTTTTCCCTCTTTTAATAAATCGTCAATCAGCTCACGATACTCCTCGTAGCTGTATGCATTCTCGATAATATCCCGAGTGATTGTGGTCGTCTTTACTTCTGTCATTTTCTTTGAATCTGTTTTTAAAAATATGACGTTAACATTGTGCTTCCGATCCATTCATATCTGATGAAACAGGAAATCAAAAGAAATAATACAAAAGAGAGTGATGCAAAAAATTTTATTTTCATCACATTTTTGTACTCCTTTTTTAACCCTTTCAGTTTTGATATAAAGCCCTTTAGTATAAAAAATGAACATAAACCCAATATGAAAAATAAGATAGCCGGATACGGATAAATACCAAATAACCCGGCGGATACCAAAATCAGGCCGAAGGTAAAGCTGAATGTGAAAAATTTCTTCACACCCATCAGCCCGTATCTTCCAAAAAATGTAATGTCTCCGCGTTTCTGATCTTCCTCATATTGATAAATCTGCGAAACCGGATACATGCTCAACAGAATAAGTGCTGCACCTACTATCGCAAACAAAATTGGTACTGAAAACAGTCCACCGGCCGCCCAGAATCCCAGCAAAACAGAGTTGGTTCCGGTGCTGAAGCCAATGGCCACCAGGCTCAGAAGCGGATCACCTTTCCAGCGTGCATGCGGTGTAGAATAGAGCCAGAATAGCAGCAGACTCACGCCGTAAATGAAAAAATAATGCCAGTCAATTTGCAGAGACCATGTCCATCCGGCAGCCATCATCAGCAGTGATGCGGGGTGCATCCATTGGGTCATTCTTGGTGGATGTTTCAGCCCGCCGATAGGCCCTTCATCTTTGTCCCAGTAAGAATTATAGGCCGTGGCGCCACCGAAAAGCAGCACATGCACATTCAGAAACTGCAGCCAGAATTGGGTTGTATTCATTGCATCAGCCAGCAGCCCGCCCAGCAGATACCCGCCGGAGAGAATAAAAAACTGGTAGTGCAGCCGCAGATGCAGCAAAAAATGTTTGATTTCTTTAAGCATGGTTTTTCTTTTCACTCGTGGCACCACTCAATTGAAACGGATAAGATCCGAATTTCAAAAAAGTGGTGCCACGAATTAACGAATTAAAATTCAATTGTCATCACTCCCATCAGAGTGATATTTTCCGGTTATGTTACACAATTGCGAGAAAATATCAACCATTGAAACTGTCTTACCGGAATCTGCCTGGATTCCCCGGATGGAAGAACACCAGGAGACATTATCCGAAATTCTTGATCCCTATCTTGAAAAACGATCCCGACAGATCAAAGACCCGGTACTCGACTTTCTGTTTGAGTATTACGCTTTTCGTCCGTCGCACCTGCTGCGATGGTCACCCGGCCTGGGGGCTGCGCTTGAATTCAGCCGGAAAGAGAATCTTCCCGAAGTATCCGAGCTCAGGGTTGAAGAATCCCGCGCCTTTGTTGATCCTGCACTTTTCCCAAAAAAACGGCTCAAATCGCTGCGGTGGATTCTTGAATTGCTGAAGAAAAGTTCCGCCAAAAAACCTATGTTCGGCTGTTTTGGCATGCACGAATGGGCGATGGTGTACCGGACTGAAGATGTGCGCCACAATCAAATTCCGTTGCGGCTGCCTGATGATGAAATTGCTGAATTTGTGGAATCACGTCCCCTGGTATGCACCCATTTCGATGCCTACCGGTTTTTTACCGACAAGGCAAAACCATTAAACAAAAACCGGCTGAGCCGGGAAACCTTTCAGGATACCGAACAGCCCGGCTGCCTGCACACCAACATGGATCTCTACAAATGGGCATTCAAACTCTACCCGTGGATTTCGAGTGAACTGATCCGCGAAGCGTTTTTGAATGCGGTTCAAATCCGAAAAATGGATATGCAGGCCAGCCCGTATGATGCGCGTGAGTTCGGCCTGGAACCCATCAAAATTGAAACCGAGGCCGGACGAAAAGAGTATCTGGATTTGCAAACGCGGTTTTTTGAAAACTCAAGGCCTATCCGGAAAAAATTGATTGAAGCTTATGAGATAGTGATTGAGATTGTTGAATCAGACAACATTTCTCCCTGATGTTGTGGGGGCTAATCTATCACACACAAATTTCCGGGTAATTACTGTCTGTCAGGATTAAACTCCCAGAAATCTTCTTTATAGTTGCCCGCAGTGCCGTCGTGGCCGGCGCCGAGGTATCCCTGTTCATTTATGGTAAATCCAAAAGCAAATCTTCTGAGGCCTCCTTCAAAATCTGATGCCTGTGTCCATGAGTCGGTTTGGGGGTCGTACTCCCAAAAATCCTTCGTTGGGTTTATGCCCCCTTCATCTCCGGTACCCAAATAGATTTTCCCGCCTATAGCAAAACCAACACTTCCCACCCGCCCTTCACCCGGATAATCGGCTTTCTGAGACCATGAACCGGTTTGCGGGTTGAACTCCCAAAAATCGTTTTCATAAAGTCCGGCAAGGCCTTTACCAACATATCCTTTATCGCCGACGGAAATTCCAAAAGCCGAAATTCTGCCTTGCCCGGGAAAGTCCGCTATTTGGGTCCAGGAGTCGTTTTCAGAGTCGTATTCCCAAAAATCAGTCAGCCGGGAGCTGTTTTCATCCCAGCCGGTTCCCACATAGCCTTTATCTCCGATTGAGAAAGCCACGGCACTGTGCCTTGACGTTCCGCCGAAATCAGCGAGGCGGCTCCAACGATTATTTTCCGGATCGTACTCCCAAAAATCATTTTGTCTGACAGCTGCCTGCGCTTCCGCATCCCACAATCTGCCCGTGCCATAGTAGGCTTTCTCACCAATTGTAAAAACAACAGCATCCAGCCGTGCACCTCCCGGAAAATCGGCCTTTTGAGACCAGGAATCATTTTGAGGGTCATATTCCCATAAATCATTTAATGGCGCCGGTGATCCGTCAAATCCGCCCGTAACATATCCCTTATTGCCGATAGCAAAACCAACTCCATGCCATCTTCCATTCTCTTCAAAATCGGCTTTTTGCATCCAGTCTTTAACCTGCAAGAAAGTGGCTGTGATATTTTTATCGGAGTTCATGGTCACAGTCAACGGGTTTTCATTGTCGCTCTCAACGCCAAGCCACTCTTCAAAGATCCAGTATCCGTCCTCATCTTCTTCGGCGGGAATTGCGGTGATTTCCACCGTTTCTCCCGCGTTAAATTCACCGGATTCAGGTGTAACTTCTCCGCCACCGGGAGGATTCGAAAAGGTGTTTAAGGTATAAATAGTTGCCGTATCAGCGTCTGAATCTGAATCAGTTGAACAGGAAAGCATTAGAATACAAAAAAGAAAAACAGACAGGATTAGAGAAGTTTTCATGATTTGAATATTAGGATGTGCATGATTTTTAATAAACTATACAAATCATGAATCTTAAGATCAACTCAAAAAAACACAAAAACTTCGTCTGACGAATAGATAAAAGCATAAAGCATCTTCCAATCAACTTTCACGATTAAAAGAAGCAACCTCGCATCGGTAGTTCGTCTGACGAATAGATAAAGGCATAAACCAACTTCCAACCAATTTTCCCGATTAAAAGAAGCAACTTGGCAGCAGAAGTTCGTCTGACGAATTCCCCAAAAAAGAACAAAAACTAAAAGTAAAAGCTGCTAGCCCAGATGATTTTAACCTGAACAAAACACCATATTCACTTCGGAAAAGAAATTTTTCCCAATTGAACTTTTTTTCTCCCATTCGGTGTATCAATCGTTAATCCCTGCCCGGCCAGCATTTCGTTGGCCAGCACGGCAAAAATAACCGCCTCTTTTGCATCGGGATTCATGCCAAGCTCTG
>SLPZ01000097.1 GCA_007131725.1 Balneolaceae bacterium | reverse complement strand
CCGAATTTTTCAAAAACGGATTTGTTTCGGGTATGAAACCGTTCTACAATTTCCTGCGGGGTGATTCCTTCCTTTTCTGCGGCAATGGTAATGGGTACACCGTGCTCGTCTGAGCCGCAAATGTGAATAATATCTTTCTCCTTAAGCCGCTGATAGCGGGTATAAAGATCAGCGGGGAGATAAGCCCCTGCAAGATGCCCGAGATGTATTGGGCCGTTGGCATAAGGGAGTGCAGATGTAACTAAAATTCTTTTAGGCATACAAAAGTGATTGAATCAGAAAATATATTGAGCTGATTTTAATTTAGCCTCTAAAATTAACACTTAACCGGACAAGATGCAGAGTGAATCTTCGTCTTCCGGGATACTGGCCGTTCGTCTGCCCAGTGCAGTTCTGGGCTGACGAATTGGTATGATTTTAAATAGTATTGAGGCGGCAAAAACCCGTTTTGTAATGAGTCATGGGCAGAAAAGCTTAGCACTAAGCGCAATGCGCCTGGCAATCAAATAACTAAACCCAGGTATGTTATCGATTGTTTAATCTGGTATTGCCGTGTGGGTGGAGCCTGACAAACTACAGATTAACTTTAAATTAATTAATGACTTTGATCTTATCTGAATAAGCAATAATGAATCGTGCCTCAGGAAGTTTATTTAGAATCAGAGGCCAATAAGAAGAAAAATAATCATGCAATTCTGATAAAGTTTTATTTCCAAGCTTAAAAAATACAACAACCGGCCCGGCATCTTCGAGTAGGGCCCTGTGGTAAAAATCAGTGTCTTTCGTCAAAATGATCAAATCGTTCTCTGTTGCATACTCCCAGATATCTCTGTCTTTCATTCTTGGATTGATATCAACGACATGAATAAATTCTTCGCTGTTGAAGAAAGAAAACTTTTTGGGCAGGTTTACATCAATCAGAAACCTCATGGTTACTTTCAAATGGATGATGTGTTTACCTCATGATCAGACATCTTAACAGCATATTGTATTGCAGCAAGAATATCCTCTTTTTCAAGAACCGGGTAGGCTTCCAGAATATTTTCGATAGATTCTCCGGCAGCAAGGTATTCCAATACCGTTTTTACAGTAATGCGTAAGTTTCGAATTGTTGGCTTGCCGTTACAAACCTCAGGGTCTATGGTTATTCTATCCACTAAATTACTCATAGTCATCAAAGATTGTTTTTTATTGATGAGTAAAAAACGGTTTGCTTTTCGGATTGTTTTTTCAGTCATGCTGCACTATCAGACAATGTCATAATCCGAATTGTTAAAGTAGTATTTTTTCAGGGAATTTACACTTGGTTTTAGACAAGATGCAGAGTGAATCTTCGTCTGCCCAGTGCGTTCCTGGGCTGACGAATTGTAGTTGAAGGACAGATCAGCTTGAGGCGGATTTTGCAAGGAACCCGGCAGACGAGGAAGTCACTCGTCAGCCGAGTGGATGGGCCTTCGTCAGCCGAGGGGATTTTGGCCAAAGTTTTTGGAAAATAATTTTTTGAACTATTTTATTTCAGTTCCAATCAACTTCAATCAAGATCGATTTAAATGAAATTTTATCAAGGGAAAATTTATCATGTTTACAACCGGGGGAATAACCGTCTAAAAATCTTTTTTGAGAGGGAGAATTATTTCTTTTTTCTTAATAAGATGCGATCTCACTTAGCGGATCACTGCGATATATTAGCCTGGTGTTTGATGCCAAACCACTTTCATTGGATGATTCGGGTTCATGATAATTATGAACAAAACTCTGATGATAATAAAGAGGAAAAAGGTGCTCCGAATATTCAGCCTCTTAACCGAAGTATTTCAGTTTTGCTGAGTTCTTATACTAAAGCAATGAATCGAAAATATGATCGTACAGGGTCTCTGTTTCAGAAACGTACAAAAGCCAAAGAATTAGATCTCAACGAAGATAGAGACGATCAATATCCGCTGATTTGTTTCTTATACATTCATCAAAACCCTGTGAAAGCAAAATTAGCAGACAAATTGGAAAAGTGGAATTTTTCTTCATTTCAAGATTATGCTGGGTTACGAAATGGTTCACTTTGCGATAAGGAGTTGGCTGTTGATTTACTCAAGCTGCCATCAGATTATAAAAAATTCATGGCTCTTTCTTATCAAACTCTTCCTGATGATTTGATTGATGGACTTTTTTGACCTCGTCTGACCAGTGAAGATGGCCCTTCGTCTGCCCAGTGCGTTTCTGGGCTGACGGATTTTTATTAAAGGGAAGATTGTGTTGATGTGGGTTTTACGGGGAACTCGGCAGACGAGGAAGGCACTCGTCAGCCGAGGGGATGGCCTCTCGTCTGCCCAGTGCGTTCCTGGGCTGACGAATTGTTATTGAGGAGAAGATTGTGTTGAGGCGGGTTTTGCAGAGGACTCGGCAGACGAAAAAAGCACTCGTTAGCCGAGGGGGATTTTCAGCCGGGGTTATTGAACTTTTGAAAAAAAGCATACAGTGCAACACCGGCGGCAACGGAGACATTCAACGAATGCTTCATGCCAAATTGGGGGATTTCTATGGCATCATCGATGTGTGCGAGCAGTTCAGCGTCGATGCCGGTGACTTCGTTGCCCAAAATCAAACAAACGGGCTGACTGCCGACTTTGTAATCCTGAATGGGAATGCTGGCATCTGTCTGTTCAAGAGCTAAAAGGCGGTAATTGTTCTCTTTCAGTTCCTGAATACCCCGGCTTAGGTCTTCAATTTTTTTCCAGGCCACATGTTCTTCGGCGCCGATGGCGGTTTTGGTGATTTCGGGCCTGGGCGGTGTGGGCGTGAACCCCGAAAGCCACAGCTCTTTGATGCCGAATGCGTCCGCACATCTGAAAGCCGCCCCCACATTGTGCATGCTGCGAATGTCGTGAAGCCATAAAATGAATTGACTGCGAAGCGGTGAGCTGCGTTGCCGGTTTCGGCGGAGGATTTGTTTGGTGGTTAGTTTTTTCAAGCTGCTGTGTGATGTTGGATACGAAAAATAGTGTTGTATTATGTTAATATTTGTTGAACTGTTGAATCGATTATTCCAAAAAATATCGAGAATATATCACTCACTGATTTGTCAACTTAACTATTCAATCATCCCGTTCAATCCGCTTTTGATAAACGATGTTTCGCTCTTTTTGGTAATCCATCAGATATTCAAAACACTGTTGTTCTCTGCAAAGATTCTCGGGCGGAATCACGCCTTTTTCCCGGAATACCCCGTCAAGCAGCATATTGGCCGCGGCGGTTGCCGTATAGCCGGTGGTACGGGCCATCGATGAAACTCTTGTATTGTGGCAATATTCGTCAAAAAGGTCATATGTGATGGTTTCGCGGCGGCCCTCCTTGTTGGACCCTTTAATCACCACACGCATCACGGTAATCTCTTCCTCATCATCCTCAAGTTTCCACTCTTTAAACAGAATCCCTGCCGTGAATTCAAGCGGAGATACTTCCGTGTTTTGGCCGATTCGAATTTTTTTTGAATCAAAAAAACCGCTCTCTTTCAGAACACGAATATATTCGGAATGGCCGGGATAGCGCAGGGTTTTCTCTTTCATATTGGGAATGTGGGGCATGGTCTGAATCAGCGTCCGCAGCCCGTCGGTATTGAATGCTTCGAGAGTGCCGGCGCGTTCAAATTCAACCAGTTCGGGGTCGGTAAGTGGTTTGCGAACGATTAACCGGCCGTTTTCTACATATCGGGCGGGACGGGTATATTCTTCAATTACATCCGCCGGTGAAAAAGGCGCTTTATATTCAAAAGGCCACTTTCTGATTTTTGGCAGCCCACCCACGAGGCAGACAAACTCCGAAATGGTCAACCGTTCATTGTGATAACCGAGAAGTATATTGTCCATTCCGGGAGCAACACCACAGTCAACAATGGCGGTGACATCCTTTTTAAGGGCAAGTTCATGCAGATCGAGAGGATTTTCCAGAGTGAAAGAGATATCCACCACGTTTTTTCCGGCGCTGATGATGGTGTGCAGTGTTTTAAAACCCAGGCTGCCCGGAACGGCGCTGATTACCAGGTCTGCATTTCGGATAGCTTTTTGCAATCGGCCGGTATCGGTTACATCCAGAAGACGGGTTTCCAGGCCAGGATATCTTGCTTTAGCCTTGTCCAGTGCATCCTGGCTGTAATCGGCCAGGGTAACCCGGTGGTTTGCCGCCATATCCGCAGCGATGGCGCCGCCCACCATTCCGGCTCCGAGTACGGTGATGTTTTTCATGTCTGGTTTCAATGGATTGGGTTTGAGTTACTTTTTAGAATAGTGTTAGTTTTGGGATCTGAACCCATGTTTTAAATTCTGTTATTTCACATTAAAGTAGACTGCCGAAACGGCAACTCCAAACAGTTGCTTTGAAAGCTTTCGAAATGCCAGACTGGTTTATTTTAAGTAAATAAAACTCTGCCAAAACCATTCTTGCAGAATCTATTAATCTGAAGAGATCAGGACATTAGAATGACTGAAACTCATTTAATTATTAAAAATGTTTTCTAATGTAAAAACAATGCTTATTGAGAGTAAAAGCAAAAACAGGAATTTAGAATTAAATAGAGGATGAGAGTATTTATTTAGACGAGATGGTCTAAAGTTAATTTTGGTAAAGGAAAAAATGTCAAAAATCTCAAAGAATGAGAATTTTTCATTTGATATTTATATTAATTTATGTTAACTAAGTAAGCGTACATACCACTCTGAAATGTCTACAAATCTGCCATTATTTAGAAATGAATGCATGATCTGAACGATACAATATTAGCTCAAAAAATCCGCAAAGGAAGTGAAAAAGCGTTCAGAGAAATATATGACCGTTATCACGTCCAAATGTACTTCATAGCAAAGAAGTACGTCAAAGATTCAAGCCTTTCTGAAGATGCCGTGCAGGATATTTTTGTAAAATTGTGGACAAAAAGGCAAAAGATTGATGAAACAAAATCAATAAAAGGCTTTTTATTCACTATGTTGAAGAATCATGTTTTAAACATGATCAGAGATAGAAAAGACAAAATTATTTCGATTTCGAGCACGAAGATGGAGATTTTGCCAAGAAAGAATTTGACAGATGACGAATTGCTTTATAAAGAGTATCACGACATAGTTCAAAAAGGACTGAACGAGCTTTCCGATAGAAAAAGAGAAGTTTTTGAACTAAAAGCTTTTAGCGGGCATTCAAACTCTGAAGTTGCCGAGCTTCTCAAAATAAATATCCGTACGGTTAAAACTCATTATTACAACAGTTCCAAATTTATCCGTGCTTACCTTAAAAATCATGCGGGTATTTTGTTTTTACTCATATCACTAAGCAGTATAGCTGTACTTTTTCTCTGATTTAGTAGAATCGGTCTCATTTCTTTGTTTAGCCCTATCCCAACATACGATAAAGTTCACATAACGAAGTTTTAAACGTAGTTGTGCTTCGATAGGCAGGCCCCGGCTCCTTCTTGGCGAACCCATTCTCCGTCCCGTTCCCTATCCCGAGGGAAAAACACCATCAGGACAAGGAAGAGACTTCGGGGTGGGTTCAAAATATAGAGAACTCGGCAGACGAGAAAAGCACTCTTCAGCCGAGAGCGCGGGATTTCGTCTGTCCAGTGCATTCCTGGGCTGACGAATAATTGTTAAAGACAAGATTGAAATAGGGGATACACTGAAGAGAGATTTGATAGACGAGAAATGCACTCGTCAGTCGAGGTGAAAAAACTTTCAAATTTGTCTAATACTTTTGCGCTTCTG
>SLPZ01000072.1 GCA_007131725.1 Balneolaceae bacterium | reverse complement strand
GCGGCATCCGTCAGGTTTCTTGGAACGCAAACATGCACTCCCCTTATACCGTGAACAATCATACCCATGGGCGAACCTGCGTGCCAGATTCCTTCAAGCCGGTGGCCTCTTGTACGCACAATCAGCGGATAGGCCTGGCCGCCTTTGGTTCGGTACCTCAGTGTTGCCACATCATCGCTCAGCAACTGAAAACTGTAAAGGAGATAGTCGAGATACTGAATTTCGGCAATGGGCTTTAAACCGCGTAAAGAAAGTCCCATTCCCTGGCCAAGAATCGTTGCCTCCCGGATTCCGGTATCACTAACACGCAAATCTCCATATTTCTCCTGCATTCCCTCAAGGCCAAGGTTTACATCACCCAGTTTCCCGGTATCTTCACCAAAAACCAGTGTGTTGGGATATTTTGTAAAAAGGGCATCAAAATTATTTCTGAGAACTTTTCGACCGTCTGCACTCTTCGAATTTTCATCGTACACCGGAGGAATTTCTTCTATCAATACCGGCGATTTAGGTGTTTCGCTGAGAAGATGAGAGTTAAACCGGTCGCGGTTACGATCGTTTTGGCGAAGCAGCCAGTCTCTAAATTCATTCTTCGCCTCAGACTGCTCAGCGCGAACCTCAAAAAGTGCCTTTCTGGCAGTTGAAATTACGTGACGACGAATGGGCTTGGATTTTCTTTCGAGATAATATTTCAGGGTATTTAATTGATCAATACCGGGATGAGCTTCTATTAAATTTTCCAGGTGATCAAGAAGCTCATTTTTTTCCTGAAGAATCGGATCCTGGAAAGCCTGCCATGCTTTTTTCTGTTCGTTTCGCACAGTTTCAATGGCTTTCTTTTCGATCCTTTCCAGTTCATCAGCATCAGCAATTTCTTCTGCTATAAGCCACTCCCTGAATTTATGAATACAGCAGTGGTCGGCTTCCCAATTCAGCCGTTCATCGCTTTTATAGCGCTCGTGAGATCCGGAGGTTGAATGTCCCTGTGGCTGCGTCACTTCTTCAACATGAATTAAAACCGGCACATGGTCTTCTCGTGCTACGGTTGCCGCTTCATTATAGACGGTTATCAGCTCTTCATAATCCCAGGCTTTGGCGGTAAAAATTTCGATGCCGGATTCGCGCTGTGTGCGTTTAAATCCACGCATCACTTTGGAAATGCTCTCTTTTGTGGTCTGATATTTTTTGGCAACAGAAATTCCATATCCGTCATCCCAAACAGAAACCACCATCGGCACCTGCATAACACCGGCCGCATTCATCGTTTCCCAGAAAATTCCTTCTGATGTGCTCGCATCACCAATAGTGCCCCAGGCAATCTCATTTCCGTTATCCGAAAATTCTGTCCAGTCTTTTAAATCTTCGCTGTGCCTGTAAATTTTTGATGCCTGCGCAAGCCCGAGAAGGCGCGCCATTTGTCCGGCTGTGGGAGAAATATCGGAAGAGGTGTTTTTCATCTCCGTCTGTGGTTTCCAGGAGCCATCCTCATTCAGAAGACGTGTAGAAAAATGAGCGTTCATCTGCCGACCGGCCGAATTCGGGTCTTCATTTACATCAGGATTGGCGTAGAGTTGGGCAAAAAATTCAGAGATGGTTAATTCTCCGATCGCCATCATAAATGTTTGATCGCGGTAGTAGCCCGAACGAAAATCCCCCTTTTTAAAAAATTTGGCCATTACCAGTTGCGGCAATTCTTTGCCATCGCCAAATATTCCAAATTTGGCTTTACCTGTCAATACCTCTTTACGGCCCAGAATCGACATTTCACGGCTCATACAGGCAATATTGAAATCCTTCAGAATTTCCTTTTTTTCCTGTTTAGAGTATTTGATTTGAGCCGTTTCTTTACTTGCCATACAAATTTCTTTTCCAGTAAAATATAGAGCTGTTGTAGAGTTGTGACAGACCTAACAATAATAACAGGTTGAACAGAATTTACAAAATTCCGGCAGTTACTTTACCTGGAAAATGTAAACTCCGAACAACCTGTTGTTTAGGCATAAACTACACTGTGAATTTAAAATATTTTTTGAAAACCACAGGCAGTGAAAGTAAATTCAGGCGGTTCAGATAATTATTCCGTGAACCCGCCTTTCGTCATGTTCATAGGATTGAGAGCATTTTCCAGCTCTTTTTCTGAAAGGTCGGTCATTTCCCTTGCTACATCGAGTACAGACCTGTCTTCTGCAAAGGCTTTTTTCGCGATCTGTGCGGCTTTGTCGTAACCAATTAATGGATTGAGTGACGTTACCAAAATCGGGTTTTTGCCAACCATTTCCTGAATTTTGTCTCTTCTCACGGCAAGTCCGCTCACCGATCTGTCTGCGAAATTTCTGGATGCATTGGCAAGAATTTCAACAGACTGAAGCAGGTTATGAGCCGCTACCGGCAGCATAACATTCAGTTCAAAGTTGCTTGATTGCCCTGCTATGGTGATAGCCGCATCGTTCCCGATAACCTGGGCACAAACCATCAGCAAAGACTCTTCAATAACCGGATTTACTTTGCCCGGCATAATGGACGAACCCGGCTGAAGTGCTTTTAGCTGAACTTCGCCAAGGCCGCTGTTGGGGCCGGAATTCATCCAGCGTAAATCGTTGCCGATTTTCATCAGCCCTACAGCCAGTGTTTTTAATTGGCCGGATAGCTCAACAGGTGCATCAATCGTTGCCTGGGCTTCGAAGTGGTTTGCGGCTTCAACAAAAGCTTCTCCGGTTGCAGAAGCAATTTCTTCAGCAAACTTTTTGCCAAAATCCTGATGGGTATTAATCCCCGTACCAACGGCTGTACCGCCTTGCGGCAATTCCAGCATTCGTTCCAGGGCAGCTTCAACCCGCTCAATTCCGAGTTCAATCTGACGTGCATAACCACTGAATTCCTGCTCAATAGTTACCGGCATGGCGTCCATCAGGTGCGTCCGGCCGGTTTTTACCACGTCTTTGTACTCTTCGCCTTTATCAACAATGGTCTTGTGCAGGTGCTTTAGTGATGGAATCAGATTGTTCTTAACTGCAAGCACAGCAGCAATCCGGATGGCTGTCGGGATCACATCGTTCGAGCTTTGGCCAAAGTTCACGTGGTCGTTTGGATGAATCACAGCTTCCGTATCGGCTTTCAGCTCATTGGCGCGTTTGGCAATAATTTCGTTGGCATTCATATTGCTTGATGTGCCTGAACCGGTCTGAAAAATGTCGAGCACAAAATCTTCATCGAATTTATTATCAATTACTTCTTGTGATGCTTTTTGAATGGCTTCAGCAATATTTTTATCCAAAAGGCCCAATTCGGCATTTACTTTAGCAGCAGCAAATTTCGTATGGCCAAGGGCGGATATAAATTCCGAGCTAAAACGAATATTGCTGATTGGAAAATTTTCTAATGCTCGTTGTGTCTGTGCACCGTAGTAAGCCTTTTCCGGCACCTTCACTTCCCCCATTGAGTCCTTCTCAATTCTGTATTTAGTCATAGTTCTTTCTTTTTTGTGTTAGATTTAGATAAGAAACCGTCCGTCTGTCGACGATTCCGGAGCTCTTAAGATTTTCTTTGAACGATTTGCGACACTTCAGATACCTATTTTCCAGGATGACAGGTCGCTTTTTTAATAATTAACAGCTATTTATTCAGGCAATAACTACTGATTCGCGTTAATTTTTATCGTCATATAAAGGTATGATTTTTATACCAGAAATTGAAGAAAAACGGATCTGTCTATACCAGTTTTTTACTGTACATTCGATAGCGTTTATCAAGCTCTCCCCCGATTTTTTCAGCTACCCTAACCATTTGAATATTGTTTTCTAAAATCCAGCCTACTTCCGACGAGTAGTAATTTCTTATCAATCCGTTTTCGATTGCTTCGCGGTGCAGAAGCACATCAATCCCTTTGCCCTGGTATTTTGGGATTACTCCCATCAGGGCAGTCCGTATTTTATTGATTTTTCGTTTATTCCAGAGGATTTTAAAAATCCCAAAAGGGAAAAGCCTTCCATTCATATTTCTGAAGATCTGGTTATAATCCGGCAGTGCTACAGAAAAACCAACCGGCTGTCCCTCTATTTCTGCAATATGGGCAAAATCAGTATCCACAATGTTTTTCAAATCGGCTGCCAGTGCATCAAATTCTTCAGTTGAAAGCGGAATAAATCCCCAGTTGTTTTTCCAGGCACTGTTAAAAATTTCTTTGATTATGTGAACTTCATCCCTGATTTTTTTCAGGTTAATTTTTCTGACTTTAATTCCGGGAATTCTTCTTCTTACTATTTCAACTGCACGTGTTGCCCTTTCCCGGTCAACATTATCCTGGGTTACCAAAAATGTGAGCAGGTCTATCTCTTTTTCATAGCCTGCTTTTTTAATCAACTTATCATAATAGGCTTTATGATAAGGCATTAAAATGGATGGATATTTTTCAAATCCGTCAACAAGAATACCAGGCTCATCCATCAAACCGGGATTTGTCGGCCCCAAAACATCTTTCATTCCGCGTTCACTCAGCCAATCTTCGGCAACCTTGAAAAGCAAATCTACAGTTGACTGATTGTCAATGCATTCAAAAAAACCAAAAAAGCCGGTTTTCTTATTGTGAAATTTATTATAGCGGTGATCGATTATCGCGGCTATTCTTCCGGCAGGTTTTCCGTTATAAGAAGCATTGAAAAGGGCAATTTCCGCGTTGTTGAAGAATGGGTTTTTCTTTTTATCGAGCAGTTTCTTCTGCTCCATCAGCAGAGGAGGCACCCAGTATTGATCGTTTTTATAATGGCTGTACGGAAAACGGATAAATTCTTTCTTTTCATCTTTTGATGAAACGAGAGTGATTTGATTCGTATTCGCTTTCCTTCCCACTTACTGTTAAATATCAATCAGTGAACGACCGTTTTCATCAATAATACCATGTTTGATACCCACTTTTTTAAATGCATCCAGTATTTGATCGAGATGCTCATCGGTGTGAGTTGCCATGTAACTTGTGCGCACCAAAGACTGCCCCTGAGGTACAGCCGGAGGAACCACCGCGTTCGCATATACTCCTTCTTCGAATAGGTCTTTCCAGAATTTGAAGCAATCCATCATCTCACCCACTACAACCGGAATGATGGGTGTCTGACTGTTTAATACATTGAAGCCGAGCGCACTTAGCTGATCGCGCATGTAGTTTGAAATCTGTTCCAGCCGTTCAAGCCTCCAGGTTTCCTGTTGAAGTATCTCAAGTGATTTTAACACTGTTGCTACATTTGCAGGAGGCATACTGGCACTAAATATATGTGCCGGAGATTTGTGCCGGATGTATTCTATCACAGCTCTTTCTCCCACAATAAAGCCTCCCAAAGATGCAAAAGATTTGGAGAATGTTCCGCTGATCAAATCCACGTCATCCATCAATCCAAACACCGATGCAGACCCCCTGCCACCTTCACCCACAACACCCACTGCATGGGCATCATCGATATAGAGCCCTGCACCAAATTCGTTGGCCAGTTTTACAAGCTCTGGAATATTTGCCAGCATACCAGACATAGAAAAAACGCCGTCCGTTACAATAATTTTTCCCGTATCAGGATCAGCTTTTTCCAGCAACAGTCGAAGATGGTTCATATCGTTGTGGCGGTATCGAACGGTCTTGCCATTGGAGAGCTGTGTGCCAACAACAATACAGGCGTGATTATCTTTGTCAGAAAAAATAATATCGTTCCGGCCAGCAATGGTTTGAATAGATCCTTCATTTGTCTGGTAGCCTGTACTGAAAAGCACACAGGCATCTTTCCTCATAAAATCAGCCAGTTTCTCCTCGAGTTCCAGATGCAAATCAAGTGTGCCATTTAAATATCTTGACCCGGTACAGCCCGTACCATAAATATTGATAACATTCTGAGCAGCCTCAATTGTCCGGGGATCATTGGTAAGCCCGAGGTAGTTGTTTGAGCCGGCCATAATCACATCCCTTCCCTCGATATTTACAACCGTACCATTGGTGGCCTGAAGCGGCTTAAAGTAAGGGTACAACCCACTCTTTTTGACATCATCAGCCATCGTAAAATCATAAGCTTTTTTAAATACTTTGCCCCTGTCGGTTTCAGCTTTTAGATCGGACATTTAGTGGTGGTTGCTTTGATATTAAACAGGTAAATATACCGAGTATTGAGTTTCAATCAAATTTTTAACGAATCTGGATTGTTATTCATTCATGGTTTTTAAAAAACGGATGTATTTATCTACCACGGTGTCCCAGTTAAACATTTTAAGGACGTATTCCTCTGATTTTTTTGACAACTCTTCTAACTCATTATTAAAAATATAATCAATTTTTTCCGCAAACTTTGATGCATTTCCCTGTGGAATTCTATAGCCATTCATCCCTTGCTCAATCACATCTTTTATACCCTCAAGATCTGAAGCCACAGCCGGTACTCCCGCCATGTTTGCTTCAAGCAGCACAATACCAAAACCTTCCATATCTCCTTCAACCGGGATATTGGGCATAACAAAAATATCGGCAGCAGAATAACAAGTATTGAGCATTTCGTATGGCAGCTTACCGGTCGTGTAAATTTTATCCTGCAAATCCAACGTATCTCTGAGTCGGCAAATATTCTCATGTTCCGGACCATCGCCCACAATTAAATAAATAACATCGGTTTTAACCCGCCGCAAAACATTTTTGATGAACCAGGCGTGGCCCTTGCGTTTTACCTGCCTGCCAACGGTGAGTAAAATTTTCTTATCTCCAAAATCCTTTTTTAACATCTCTTCAAGGAATTGCTTTGCCTCTTCTTTTTCAGGCAGTTTTTTCCGTACTTTCGGGTCGTATCCATTAGGCAATGCCACTCCAATATTTGGATCCATCCCCCTTTTAATGGAAGCATCCCGCGTGGCTGAAGAGACAGAAATAACTCCCTGAAGACTCTTGAATATATACCGGATGTACCACTGGTAAATTCGAACCGGCAGTGTTACATCCTGTCCGTGATTGATGGTAACACACGGAACCTTCGGCTTTTTGAGCAAAAATGGAAGCACGCCAGCCGTAACCATCGACGAAAAAAGAATTACATCGGGCTTAAAAGTTTTAATTTTTCCGGGAATTCTCCATAACAGCGCAGCCAGGAAAAAAAAGGTTTTGATACCGATAAACTGCCATGATGAATGCATGATAATTGATTCCAGGTCAACATCATTACGGCGCCGGATCGCTTCCGTCATTTGCACGCTTACATTTTGCATGCCACCAACGTTTTCGAGCGGCCTGTTTTTCGGGGGATGAAGATGTGAAATATATAGTATTCGCAATTTATTGACTCTTAGCCTCCAGAACTTCAGTATAGTATTTTAGAAGTTTGTTATTGATGGTGTCCCAACTGTATGACCTGGCCTTTTCCAATGATTTTAAGGCCATGCCTGACCGCTTTGCCTCATTAATAATTAGTTGTTCTATAAATTTATAGAATTTATCTGATCTTTCAACAGGCACGATGAAACCGTTTTCTCCATGCTCTACAAGAGAGCGGCTGCCGGTGGCATCGGCAACCACACAGGGCAGCCCGCTGGCCATTGCTTCAAGTGTAACATTGCCAAATGTTTCGGTATCAGAGGGGAAGAAAAAAATGTCGCTGCATGCATAGGCTTTTGCCAGTTCATCTCCGGTCAAAAAACCGGTAAAAACAGCCTTTGGCAGCATTTTTCTCAATCCCTCGCCAGCCGGGCCGTCTCCCACAACCAGCGCCCTGATCTGCGGATATTTTTCCTGAAGCCTGTTTATTACATCAGCGTACAGTTTTAAATTTTTTTCCCAAACCAGCCGTGAAATAAACGAGATAACAATATCATTTTCCCGGAATCCCTGCTTTTCTCTCCAGGTATCATCGCGCCGGGACGGGTTGAACAAATCGAGCTCAATTCCACGTGCCCAGATTCTGATATCCGTCTCAATGCCATTTTCTTCCAAAAATTCTGCCATAGATGGCGAGGGGACATACACATGCCTGCAATTTTTATAAAACCATTTCAGGTATTTCCAGAGCAGCGGTTCAAGCAGGGAGAGGCGGTAATACTTCAGATAACTTGAAAAATGGGTGTGATAGGATGCCACAACCGGCTTTTGATTTTTTTTTGCCCATTTCAGCGCCCGGAAACCCAGCAAATCGGGCGTGGCAATATGCACAATATCCGGGCCAAAATTTATCAGTTTTTCTCTTACGGATTTTGGGAAAGACCGTGAAAAACGATATTCAGGCCTTCCGGGCAATTTTGTTGACGGAACGGGCACCAGTGTGCCTGCATGTTCAAGTGCGGGCTTTTCGACAGTTGGCCCGAAAACAAGCACCTCTGCATTGTTATTCAACAAAAAAGCAACAAGCCGGTTTAAAGTGAGTGAAACTCCATCCCGAATGTGGTTATAATTACCTGTAAAAATTGCTACTTTGAACTTGCTCATATTTTTTTAATGCAGTTGCCATATTTATCTTACGTAATTGTGAGGTTGATATCCCAAATTAAAAGCGCTTGAATATACAAATTTAATGAATGCATTTGTCACCGGAGGAACCGGATTTATTGGAAGCCACCTTGCTGATACTTTGATAGAACATTCTGACTGGAAAGAGATAAAATGTTTGGTGCGAAACAAAGAAAAATGGCTCGAAGGAAAAAACTATTCAAAAATTAAAGGAGACCTTCATTCCATCAACACGATTGAAAAAGCCCTGCGTGATACGGATGTGATCTTTCATCTTGCAGGGCTTGTAAAAGCACCCACTCAAAAAGAGTTTGACTACGCCAATGTGGAAGCCACAGAAAACCTGGTGCGCCTTGCAAACAAAACGGGTGTAAAAAAACTGGTAATTTTATCATCTCTTGCGGCCTGCGGGCCCAGCAGCGGACGCCCCGTAACCGAGAAAGATCCGATGAAGCCGGTGAGTATGTACGGCAAATCCAAGAAAAAAATGGAGGAGATGATTCACAAAATTGCCGAACCCGGTTTATCCATAACCATAATCAGGCCGCCTGCCGTTTATGGCCCGCGTGAAGACCAGATTTTCACTCTCTTTAAAATGATGAAAAATGGCGTAGCTCCTATTGTAGGCGATGGTGAAAATCCTAAACTCTCCATAGTTTATGTTGATGATTTGATACAGGGCATAATGAAAGCCGCCGCACAGACTCAAATAGGAATTCACACCTATTTTGTGAGCGGCCAGGAATCTGTGAGCTGGAATCAAATCATGGAAATCGTAAAAATCGTATTGAACAAAAAAATCACCCCGATAAAAATTAAACCAAATTGGGTTAAAAAATTTGCCGGGGCAATTGAAACAACGGCGTCATTTTTAGGTTCATATCCCGTTATCAACAGGGAAAAAGCAAACGAGATGGTGCTGGAATGGACCTGTTCCCATCAAAAAGCTGTAGTTGAATTGAATTATAAACCACAATATTCGCTCGAAGAAGGTATTTCAAGAACTCTCAGATGGTATAAACAACATAACTGGCTGTAACTCTATGATGAAATTATTTACCCGCACACTTCTTTTTCCGCTGGTTTTTGTTATCGGATTCTGCAATCCGCTAAACGGCCAGCAGCTTCTCAAAGATCTCAGCAAGCAGATCGAGGTTCCAAATATTAAAAATTTAAACAGCTCAGAAACCCACTTGTATGTTTTATCGGAAAGCGAGGGGCTGGTTGTTTTCCGGACTCAAAGCGATTCGTTGCAATGGCTCTACTCCTCTACCGGTATGCAGGAGCGCGGTCACCTCCTGGAAAGCGATATTCGTTTTGCCTATCTCTACGGAAATAACCGGAGGCTGACCGTTGTTGAACCCACCTCGGTTCTGGGCGTTTACTCTTCAACAGTACTTCCGGAGCAGCCGGTTGCAGTGGAACGAATCGGTTATCGGCTGTTTATTGCACTCGGCAGTAACGGCTTGGGAGAAATCAGCCTGGAAACACCGGAAACCGTAGACGCCGGTATGAATCGCATCATCGAAAATGAAAATATTACTGATCTTGCAGGCGATGACCGAAATACCCTGTACGTCCTCACCAATCAAAATGAGATTTTGATTTATGAAGCGGATGACGACAATATAAACAGGCTGAGCAATGTGGCTGTAGACCGAAATGTTGAACGGCTCTTTTTAACCGATGATGAACTGATCGGAACCGACAGAAACGGCAATATTTTTCTGATAAATTCTGACGGCAACACACGAACAATTGCATCAGTATCCGGTTCGGTTGAGCGCCTTAGCATTTGGAATGAGCGCCTTGTAGTGCGCACCCGGAACAGCGAATTATGGACAGGCCCGATGAACGGCGACCTCGAAGCCTGGAAAACGGACGAGCGCTCAGGCAATTTTTTCACCATATCTGAGGATGTTCTCTGGGCAAGCGAATTTAACAGTGTGGCCCCGGTTATTACTGTAGATGAGGCCGAATCTGCTACAGCAGCCCGTGAAGGAAACGGATTGCGCATCAGGCCCATACGCGATGTTGTGCTACCTTTCCCGCGTCCGCTTCTGCTGCCCATCGAGTTTGAATCCGATGTTGACTTATCACAAATTTCATTCAGTTACAGCGCACCTTTTGATGATGCCCGAATCCGCGGAAAATCTTTCTATTGGCAGCCATCAGCCAATCAGTCAGGCCGCCACAATGTTACAATCACGGCTACAAGCTCTGATGGGCGCTCAGACAGTGTCAGTTTCACAATTGATTTGAGGCCTTTCAATGCTCCGCCAAGATTTTCTCCAACACGGCCGGTTTCCATTCCTGTTGATGAAGAGTTTGGATTGCAAATTACCGCCGTTGACCCCGACGGGATGGACCAGTCGCTGATCCGTTATCTCGGTGTGGATATGCCAGATGGCGCCAGCCTGAATGAACGCAACGGAGTTTTCACCTGGACACCCTCGGTTCGGCAGGTGGGCGAACACAAATTCCAGGTTATTGCAACCGATCAGTTCGGGGCTGCTGCATCACAGGAATTTACCATCAATGTGATTGAAATTGACGAGGGCGATCCCATCGAGTTCGATTTTGATGAGAATTCAAATTGACGTGGAATCCACTTTTTCTGAAAAATTAATCCGATGGTACCGGCAGAATAAACGCGACCTCCCCTGGCGCAAAACAGACGATCCATACAATATATGGATCTCTGAAATTATGCTGCAGCAAACCAGAGTGGATACTGTTATTCCCTACTACGAACATTTTCTGGAGCAATTTCCCACCGTTTTTGATTTAGCCGAAGCAGATCAGCAGCAGGTTCTGAAATGCTGGGAAGGCCTGGGTTATTACAGCCGGGCGAGAAATCTGCACCAGGCGGCAAAAACGGTTGTTAAAGATTTCAGCGGCCGGATTCCCGATACGTATGAAGTGATTACTTCTCTTAAGGGAATTGGCCCATACACAGCTTCGGCCATTCTCAGTATCGCCTTTCAAAAAAAACATGCCGTGGTTGATGGAAATGTTATCCGGGTGCTGGCGCGCTATTTTGGCATCACTGATGACATCAGGAGCACCTCAACCAAAAATTTGATTCAGCGCCATGCCGACGAACTGATCCCTGAAAAAAATCCCGGCGATTTTAACCAGGCCATCATGGAGCTTGGTGCAACGGTCTGTAAGCCGTCAAAACCACTATGCGGAGAATGTCCCCTGTCAGCAGGGTGTGTTGCAGCCGCCAGTGCAAAAACCGACACCATTCCCTACAAATCACCATCAAAAAAAATACCGCATCACCAAATTGCTGTAGGTTTGATTGTGAACGGCCGGAATGAATTGCTGATTGCCCTGAGGCCGGATGAGAGCATGCTTGGCGGGCTTTGGGAGTTTCCCGGCGGCAAACAGGAACCCGGTGAACCACTGAAAAAAACCGTGAAACGCGAACTGAAAGAAGAGCTGGGCGTTGATGTGGACGTTCATGGAAAGTTTTACGAACTAAAACACGCCTATTCACATTTTAAAATTACATTGCATGCATTTTGGTGCAGAATTCATTCAGGTAAGCCCGTTCCCAAATCGAGCCAAAAAATTGAGTGGATCTCGCTGGATCGAATCAACACCTATCCATTTCCGAAAGCCAATAAAACACTGATAGACAATCTGCTGAAAATGGATCATCAGGATTTAACAAGATTTTTGGAGGTTTGATGTCTCGCTCAAAACTCAGAAAACGGTCTCGCAAAAGCCTCAGCGAACTTAAACCATACCTGGACAAAATTTGCGATGAAGTGGAAAAGCCCGATTATATCCGGCATGACCCGGTACAGTTTATGCACGCTTTTTCGAACAAAAAAGACATCGAAATTGCCGGCTTTCTGGCTGCGATAATGGCATGGGGCCGGCGGGATATTGTGGTGGCAAAAGTTAACGATCTGCTGAGGAGAATCGGCTACTCCCCCTGCGATTTTGTAATGAACTACGGCCAGCGGCAATTCCAACTGTTTGAAAATTTTAAGCACCGTACTTTTAAACCGATTGATATTCACGGAATTTTACTGGCACTTCAAAACATCTATCGGGAATTTGATGACTTTGAAGCTTTTTGGAAAATGTGCTACCAGAGAGGCCGGTCGGAACAACGTCCTTTCCTCGCAGTCTTTAACCAAGAGTTTTTTAAGCGAAGCACCGATCTTGCCAGCCGGACCAAAAAACACCTTTCAAATCCGGAAAAAGGAAGCACGTGTAAACGCCTCTATATGTTTTTACGCTGGGCCATTCGAAAGAACAGCCCGGTAGATCCCGGCATATGGGCTTTTATGGACGCTTCCGAGCTGCTGATTCCGTTTGATGTACACGTTGCAAGGCAGGCGCGAAGATACGGGCTGGTTACACGCCGCAGCAACGACTGGAAAACCGTACTTCAACTCACCGACACCCTGAAAGTGATGAACCCGGACGACCCCGCCAGGTATGATTACGCCCTTTTCGGCATAGGCGCCCTGGGCTATGAAATACCCCGCCGTTTTTTGCTGAACCGGATCTGAATTTTACAATTCACCGGAAAGTTCCCTGATCCGGTTAATGGCAAAAATCATATACCCGATGATGCCGGCTGCAAATCCTTTCACAATAATAAACAGCACATACCCGCTGATGTATGAAGAGAGAATTCTGATCCAGCCCATAACATCCGAAACTGAAAAGTAATTTTTGTAAACCCAGATCCCGACAGCCGCCACCATCAAGCCGGGCAATGTCGAATTCATGAATGGATCGGTAAGCGGTAAACCTGAAAAGATCCAGACGGGTATGGCCGCAATCAGAATAATGATGGAGGCCCCAACCGTATAGGTGTTCAAAATAAGGTTTGAGTAAAATCCGTCGGTCTGTTCACGAAAGAATAAGAGTCCCGGCAGGGAAAGCATGGGGATCAGCAGAAAAATCATGGATAACGGCAGAAATTGTGTAGACAATCTTATAGTAACCACCTGCACCCACTCTGCAATCTGCCTGACCTGTTCATCTTCGGCCTGGATCGAACCAGGATCTATCTGAACGGAAAAATTAACCAGAAAAGTGTTGAGCAGAATAACCACGATACCCCCGGCTACAGCAAACAGAAACGGATGCTGGAATGAATGATCATCTTTTGAGTGGATAAACCCGTCAACAACATTCCGCGGTTTCAGAAGCAGGTTTTTCAGCGTATCAATATAATTTTTAACCATTTTTGCAGATCAGGCAGATTATAAAAAATTTTTATTACGAAACTGTTTTACTCTGAAAAGTATTCTTATATTACGTGTCTATCAAAAATTTCAAAAAATTTAAATTTATTCTATGATAGGAGTTAACGTAAAAGATAACGAAAGCATTGATCGCGCTATTAACCGCTTCAAGAAAATGGTAACCCGTTCACGTATTCTAAACGAATATAAAGAACGCCAGCAGTACATCAAGCCGTCTGAAGAGCGAAGAGAAGCAATGAAAAGGAGTGTGCGCGAAGAAAGAAGACGACAGAGAGAAAACTACTGATTTGTTCTGGATCTCCGCTGTTATTGGCCTAAACTTGATCAGTACACATGAAGAAGATCGCCATTTACTTTTTGTTTCTATTCTCAATCAGTTGTACCAATCAGGTTTCTAATGATGATTTACCAGATTCGATCAAAAATCTTGAAAATCTTACTATATATTCTTTAGATAGTGAGCCTGACGCTGAAATAAAATTTGTTAGAGAGCAAGTATTTACGGATTCAGACGATGTGTTAATTGGTAACATTGTAGGTATTGTTGTTGATGAACAAGGGAGAGTATTTATTGCAGACAATCAACAACATTCAATTCTCGTGTTTGATGCCGATGGTAATTTCGTAGCAACTATTGGAAGAAAAGGACAAGGGCCGGGTGAATTTCAGGATATTAATGCTATAACTGCGAATTCAAATCGACTCTACATCTTTGATGATACACTTAAGAGAATCAGCGTTTTCTCACTGGATTCACTTATGCTTTCCAGTACTTTTCCAATTAATTCAGGTGACGTTAATCATGTAGAAGAGGTTGTTTCACGCCTCACCCAAATATATGCACTGGGTGATAACAGACTGCTCGTTCAGTATGAAGAGTTTCCTCTTCAAGAACGGATTAATGGACCGCCTACCCAATACAGGCATTACTACATGAACGAGATCGGAAAATTTACCTCTGATGCAATTCTACAACTACCTGCAACGGAGTATTTAATAACTGCATTGGATGGTGATCCAGGAAGACTTACAGCCTCTTTTCTCAAAAGCACATTGATTTCTGTCTCACAGACTGGAGATATTTATACGGCCTGGTCCGACGATTTTTTAATTAAAGTTTATGATTTGGAAGGAAATTATTTAAGGTCTATGTATTACCCATATGTAAACAGCGAGCTGGACAAAGAAGTCTATCTCGAACAACTTGATCTCAACCAAATTATGTACCAAATGTACGAAAGTGCAGATTACCCGGAGACGTGGCCAGCTTTGCATTATATATTTGTTGATGATGTGAATAGACTATGGGTTTCAACCATTAATAGTGACGAGAACAACTACACATGGTGGGTTCTATCGAGCGAAGGAAGATTACTTGCAACGTTTAAATGGCCGGGCCAAAGGTTAAATCGAAATATACATAATCTTGAAGTGATCGAAGTTAAAGACGGGAAATTATATGTTCGAGAAGAGTCTTCTGCTGGCGGTCAGGAAATAGTCCGGTATCAAATTGAAATGTAAATGGCTGACTAATAGTAACTAAGGCCAATAACAATGTGTTACCTGCGGTCCGGTTCAGGTTTTTCACTGAACTTTTGAGTTGGTAGCCCGGCCGCAGAAACACCAAACCGATACTGGCGCAAGCGTCCGCTCCAAAGCTGGTTCAAGCGTCCGCTTGGACCTTATTTGATAGGGCACAAACACCAAAGGCACAAGCGGACGCTTGCGCCAGCACCAAACTTGAACCAGCATTATATTAATTTAAGTCGCCAATCAAATTCATCTCAAAACAAATCTGAAATAAATGCCGCGGGCCTGAGCTGTATGTTCAAATCTTCCGCGGCGGTATTCTTTGGCCCTGTTGCCATTTTTACACCCATTTTTTCTGCCTCCCGCATCCGCTGCTGCATAAAAGACACTTTTCTTACCTCACCGCCCAAACCAACCTCACCGATAAAAACGGTATCGCTGTTTACAATTTTGTCGGTTAAGCTGGACGCAAGAGCTGATATCACGGCAAGGTCGGCAGCCGGATCTGAAATTTTCAGCCCTCCCGCAATATTCAGGTAAACGTCTTGCCCTGCAAGGCTCATAGACGCCCTTTTTTCAAGCACGGCAATTAGCAGCGACAATCTTCTCTGATCAAATCCACTTGCCGTACGCTGAGGCGTGCTGTAACTGCTGGGGGAAACCAAGGCCTGTACCTCAACCAGAATGGGGCGTGTTCCCTCCATGATGCAGGTCACAGAATTGCCGCTCACGGCATGCTCCGCTTCCGAAAGAAAAAGAGCCGAGGGGTTCAGAACTTCCTGCAGGCCGTTCTCTTTCATCTCAAACACACCTACTTCCTGCGCCGGCCCGAACCGGTTTTTCACACATCTCAGCAGCCGGTAAAAGTGGTTTTTGTCACCTTCAAAGTGCAGAACCGTATCCACCATGTGCTCCAGGATACGGGGGCCGGCAATATCACCGTCTTTGGTAACGTGGCCGATCATCAGCGTGGTGATGTTCTCTTTTTTCGCAATCTGCTGCAGCATGGCAGAACACTCCCTGATCTGCTGTACACTGCCCGGCAGGCTCGACAGTTCATCACTGAAAACGGTTTGAATAGAATCGATCACCAACAAGTCGGGCTTAAATTTTCTTGCCTGGCTGATTACCGATTGGATATCCGTGTTTGAGCTGATATACAGGTTTTCTCCTTTCAGCCCGATGCGCCCGCCGCGCTGTTTAATTTGTGATGCGGACTCCTCCCCTGCCACATATAAAATTTTCATCTCCGGGCAGTGATGCGCTACCTGAAGCATCAGTGTGCTTTTTCCAATCCCGGGGTCGCCACCGAGCAGTGAGAGTGAACCATTCACAAAACCTCCGCCCAAAACCCTGTCAAATTCATTCAGGTTGGAAGAAAACCGCTCGCTGTTTTGGTGCGAAACATCCACAAGCCTGATAGCTTCCACATGATCCGAAACGGAGACATCAACTTTGTGTTTTTTACTGCTTTTTGGCTTTTCAATAATTTCTGAATAGGTATTCCATTCATTGCAAGCCGGACAAACACCAAGCCATTTGGCTGAGGTGTGGCCGCAATTTCCACATTCAAACTGTACTCGTTGTTTTGCCACGATTGTACCTGCCGGGGATTATTTATTGATATGTTCCAGTTTTTCTGAAACGGTTTCGTTTATGTACCAAAACATTGCGATTATTCCAAGCCCGATACTGATGTAATAGGTGATAATTCTCCACACAAATACTGCCAGCCCGATAAACGCTGTGCGGTCAATCAGCGGCCCCAGGAAGATGGCAAAAAGGCCTTCAACACCTCCGGACCCGCCCGGTGTGGGAATCACAAGAAATGCAAGATTCATGGCGAGGCTTCTGAGCACCATCAGAATTTCGTCTCCGGGCAGCAGGCTTAAAATTACAATTACGGGAATGGCAATTCTGCACAGCCAGCTCATTGTGGATAAAAAGAAAGCTTTCAACACAAAAGAGAACGGTTTCTTGCGTAATAGGATCGAATAATTTTCGAGGTTTTCGGCTTCCTGATTTACTTTTTTTGAGTACTTCCTCAGAATGGGCCAGCTAAAAATTATCTGGATCGTTTTTTTCATGAAAGCCGGATTCACCAGCAAGCCATAAGCCAGTAAAGCGCCATACGCCAGCAGGCCGGCATAAATAAGCATCATGGTAATGTTGCCGACCATACCAATTTCTTCCGGCAACACCTGGAAATAGATGCTTGAGATCAGCAGAATGGGAACAGCCAGTGCGTACCAAAATTGATCGAGCATCACACCGTACAAAACAATGGCCGAAGATTGGCCGAGTTTAATCCCCTCCCGTGTCATGGCAAATGTGGCAACCGGCGCTCCGCCTATGGTTGAAGGAGTCACTGCCGATGCAAAATCCCAGGTTAGTGCAATTCGGATAGATGCCATTTTCCCGATCGCCTTATCTGCCAGATAACGAATTTTTGCGGCGGAAAAATAGACTTTCAGTAGGGTTACAGCTATGGCGATAAAAAGCCCCGGAAGGCGTTTAGGAGCCAGGTGCTCCAGTATTCCGGGTGTATAGGTTAGATAAATTACAATTCCCATACTCACCATGCTCAGGGTAATCGAAAGCACCAGGTACTTAACGGAAATCAGCGGCCCCGAAGATGAGTTTTTTTGCACGTTATTTGACAATTATAGTTTATTGTAAATAATGAACGTAAGGGAATTGAAGACAGGCAAAAAAAAGCCATGCCGTTTTATATTACGGCATGGCATTGAAAGAAATTTAGGCTATTGTTATTTCATCATTCAGGTAAACGTCCTGGATATGATTCAGAAGTTTAACACCTTCTGCCATTGGACGCTGGAATGCTTTCCGTCCGCTGATAAGCCCCATACCACCGGCTCTCTTGTTAATGACGGCAGTTTTTACGGCCTCGGCAAAGTCATCTTTTCCGGATGCACCGCCAGAGTTAATCAGCCCTGCACGTCCCATATAGCCGTTAGCTACCTGGTATCGGGTCAGGTCGATCAGGTTGTCGGAAGTCAGCTCATCATAAATTCGCTGATCGAGCTTACCGTAGCTTGATCCGCCCGTATTCAATGCTAAGTAACCGCCATTGTTCTCGGGAAGCTTCTGCTTTACAATGTCAGCGCCAATCGTCACGCCAAGGTGGTTTGCCTGGCCGGTAAGGTCGGCAGATGAGTGATAGTCCACGCCGTCAACTTTAAATGCAGAGTTTCGGGTGTAGCACCAGAGTACCGTTGCCATACCCAGTTCATGGGCATAATCGAACGCCTCGGCAACTTCCACTATTTGTCTGCTCGATTCTTCTGAGCCGAAATAGATCGTGGCGCCAACTGCTGCAGCACCCATATCATACGCCTTTTGAATGGTACCGAACATGATTTGATCGTAGGTGTTCGGATACGTTAATAGTTCATTGTGATTGATTTTCACAAGAAACGGAATTTTGTGCGCATATTTTCTTGCACATGCACCCAGCACACCGAAGGTTGAAGCTACTGCATTACAGCCTCCTTCGATAGCCAGTTCAATAATTTTTTCCGGGTCAAAATAATTCGGGTTCTTCGCGAACGATGCACCTGCACTGTGCTCTATCCCCTGGTCAACAGGCAGAATTGAAAGATATCCGGTTCCGCCAAGACGGCCGTGATCGACCATTCGCTGAAGGTTGTGCAGCACACGGTTGTTTCTGTCTGAATGGTACCAGATTTTATCTACATGATCCGGACTCGGTACATGAATCTTCTCTTTTGGTATTGTCTTACATTCATGGCTGAGCAGTACCTCAGCATCATTCCCCAATAATTCTTCTATACTTGATATTTTTAGTGTCATTTAAATTACTCCTTGTTTAATTATCAATTTCGTTTAGCACTATAATATACGCTTAAATTCTTGAATTGGCTATTAAGACGGTAAACCAATTAAAGATGGAAGCGCTTTGAATTGCAAGTTTTTAAACAGTTTAGCAGCTCAGAATAAAAACTCTTATTTTTAATCGTAAAATTAATTTTTTGAGCTAATTTTGGTTTATAAAGTTTTACATATCAGCCGAACCGTTATTTAAAGTGGCAATAGATATTTCATTTTTGGTTCTACTGAAAACTTTGTGGGTAATCTGTTCGAAGTAAATTAAATCCCCTCTTGAGAGGGGATGTTTTTGGGCTGACAAACCATTTACCCAACAAAGTTTCCAATAGAACCTCATTTTCTAAAATCCGCTGTTTGCAAAAATTCCGTAATAAACTATTCCTTATATTTCCTGCG
>SLPZ01000082.1 GCA_007131725.1 Balneolaceae bacterium | reverse complement strand
TTTATAAAAAGCCTGCCCACCATTCCGTTTTTAAATGATTTTGCCAAAAATCAGGAGGAGCTTCTGATCAATGAGACTGATGATGCTGAGCATATTTTGGAGGAGATTTCCAACTGGTACCACCTGGAACAGGGTGTTGAACTGTTTGATGAAACCATGCAGCGAAAAGGCAGGCTTCGGGGCTGGCCCCAGCTTCATCTGGATATTGAACGCGAACTGCCGTCCGTAATGATTGCTGATGTGCCATTTATGGGTGAAGGAACCCATCAAACATTCTATTCCAAACTTTTTAATGCCCATCCGGAGACGGCGCCACATTCAGAAACGGTTTTTCCGGAAGAATTGCGCGGACTTGGCAAGAAAGAACTTATGCAGGAAGATCACATTGCCACTACCGATGAATTGATGCTGAGTGACCTGATCATCGGTTACGGGCGTTTAAAAGAATCAGGCTCAAGATTTCCTTTTCTTGTCAAACACGATAAAAAAATTCCGGAAGATGAAAATCCTGTGATCTACTTTAATGTACACGGATTGACTTTAGATGAATTGGGTTTCACAAATTTTGAAGTGGATTATCGGTTTGAAACAGACAGAAGATCATTTCTGTTCTTCCGCAGAACCCCTGATGAGCTTTCCGGAACACTTGAATTTTCCACATCAGAGCCCCGTTTTTCAGACAGCCTGGAATTTGACAATCTGCCACTCCGGGAAGGCACCTACACATTATACTGGACACTTAAAGACCTGAACAGCAACACCCGGGAAAAAAGAGAGCTTGAGATTAACATAATTTCATCCGAATAAGAGATAAATTTTTTGGATCTTATTATGAATTCTTTCTAAATAACGCGAGTTTGACATAAGAATGGCGTGAAGTTGCAGTACTATAATCATTTTCGTCATGCCGGACCCCGATCTCCCAATGGGACAAGCTGGCATCTCCTACCTATAACTACGGCTGGAGATCCCGCATCAAGTGCGGGATGACGCCCTTTTTTGAACAATAACACATTTAAATCACCAAATTCAACGATCTTATTTCGAACTCACGAAAAAAATCTGTTTTAAAATTTCAGGATTTATGAAAATCATCACAAAAGACATTTACCTCAAAACACAAGGGTTCTCGGATATTCATGATGTAACCTCCGATGTGAACAGTATCATTACAGAGAGCGGAATTGCTGAAGGATTCTGCCATATTTTTACCGTTGGGTCAACAGCCTCCGTTTCCACGATGGAATTTGAACCTGCGCTGGTTCAGGATATCAAAGAGAAGCTGGAGGATTTTGCATCAAAAAACATGCGGTCTCATCACTCCGAAACCTGGGGAGACGATAATGGATTTTCCCACATCCGTTCTACTTTTATGGGGCCGGGAATTACCGTTCCAGTAAGAGACGGCCGATGCATTCTCGGCACATGGCAGCAGATTGTGATTCTCGATCACGACAACCGCCCGCGAAAACGCCATGTTGTTGTGCAGGTGGTTGGGAATGACGGCTCTGGTTCGTAGCAGGCTTTTTTATTGTATCTTATTAAAAAATTGAATGTTATAAGCGGAGACAGGAATTCGGAGGGTGAAAAGATCGAAGTTATAAATTTTCGATGTAACCGACCAGGGTTTCATACTCGCCATCATGGCCGCGGAACCCCACCTGGGCGTGTTCAACCCTGCCATCCCGGTTGATGATCACTTTGTAGGGAATGCCGCTGATGTTCAGTTCATGAGAGAGGGGATACCCATCAACGAATAAAAAAGGATAATCTGTTTCGCTGATGAAACGAAGGGCATCATCAGCAGTATCCTCAAAACCGGCTGTTGCGGCTATAAAAACAATCTCATCGGGATATTCATTTTGAACCCGGTTAAAAACGGTGAATGCACTGAGGCAAGGACCGCACCAGGTTTCCCAAAAATCGAGAACAACAATTTTACCCTCAAAATCAGAAACAGAAACTGTTTCACCGTTCCAGCCGTTAAACTCAAAATTCTCGATAGCACGTTTTTGCGATTGGCTGAGTTCACCGGGTGAACTACTGCATGCCGCTGTAACCAAAAAAATGAGAAGTATAATTGGCAATATTTTCAGTAAAATGTTCATAAATAGATTATTTTCCCTGTCACTTAATGTTGTTGTAAAACATTGTGCGTTTTTCTATACCGCGTCAACTTTTATATTGATGTGATGGATTGCTTTCGTAAATTTTGCAAAAATTACAAAAAACTATGGAAAATACATCAGGACTGGGTGAAAAGGCCGAGATACCAAAGGAAATTGACCGCTGGAATTGGGGTGCTGTTTTTCTGAGTGCCATTTGGGGAATTGGCAATAAAACCTATGTGGCTCTGCTTGCATTGGTGCCGATTGTCAACATTTTTGTACTGATTGCCCTGGGTCTTAATGGAAATAAATGGGCGTGGAGAAACAAACACTGGAAAAGTGTAGAACACTTTAAAGCAGCACAACAGAAGTGGACGTATGCCGGTTATGCTGCCTTTGCAATTTATGTTTTTGTATTCCTGAAAGGGTTTTATGAGATTTTCTGGTAGTTTTTTGCATTGTTTTGGAAGGCATTAATTTAAACAACCTGACAGCCTCGGAGTTACTGTAAGAGTTGTGAATACTGTTTTGTTTTTTAAGAATGCGTACAATTCAACCGTGACTCTGCCAGGAATCCCGGCAAAAGAACCGGGATGCTCTGGCAGGACACTGCACTTACATACAAGGCATGGCGCATGAGCCTGAGCTGACCTTTCGAAGTATCCCCCCCTTATGCCAATACTCGAAAAATTATTATAAATGCACTTCAATCTATCAAAAAGCGTCTTTGTTGATTACAGAAGTGATATTTGTTCTAAATGTGGGCACCCAGTCAGGAACAGTACTAATAATTACTCCCTGGCTATTTGCCTGGTTCGCGTTATTATGTACTCCGCTTCCTGCTTCTGTTGAGTACAGAGTAGCGATTGCGTTAAGAGCAAAAGGAGTAGGTCGAGAATTATCTAGTTCAGGGATTACTGTTTCCCTTTCTTTACCGTTATTGTCCAGAGCTAAGGAATTAATAACATCAGCCCAAACAGCCCATATAGTAAAAGTAGCTGGAGGGTCTGTTCTCTGAAACATAATCACATGATGTATGTAGTTATTGTTAACCTCTCCAGCCGGATGATTAATTCTGTGCCCTTGAGTAATTGAAAAAGGAACTCCTGGACTTCCAGAGGCTAAAACAACATTTGTTTGCTCTTGCGTCTTGGTTGGAAAACCACTATCTTTTGTATCTTCTTTAACTTCAATATCTACATTTAATAAGTACGAATTTGTTTGCGTCCACACAGCACCAGCATCATTCAAATAAGACTCACTTCCAAGCAAATTAGTATCAGAAGACTCCACCGCACAAGAACGAGTATTATTCTCGCAACCTTCAAAGTAATGATTTCTATATATCCATACCGTGTACGTCTCTCCGTCTTTGAGTCGTTGCGTTAGTACATCTCCTTGACTTGTAGGGTATAAGTGATCTGCGTATAGCTCATACGACCAGTCCTCTGCTTGTTCTGGTAGCACGTTTACTTCTCGTAGGCCATCTTCTTTTGGTGTGAGTATGCTGCTGTGTGTTACGTAGCCTGATGCTTCGAGTAGTATTCTGTACAGACCGTTTTCTAAGCTGTCTTTGTGTACTTTCTCGAATCGTGAAAGAGATGCTTCTCCGTTAACTACAGGAACAGTCCTATTTCCTCGTAACGTTAGTGAGCCAGTAACTGGTTCTTGGGTGAAGAAGTCTTGAACTTGAACAGTTGTTTCTGTAAAGGGGCTGCGAGTAACTGCTATGTTCTCAGTTCCACTCACACTATTACGGTCTTCAACTCGCTCAAACGAGTCCACTAAACTATACTTGACTTCTAAGTCTGCAGTAAAGTCCATAGGAGTAGTTTCCAAATCAAAGCTATGCGTCCACGTCGTATCAATAGAGCCCCTATTAGCAGCATCAATACTCCATACGCGCTCCCCATTCACATAAAACTCTACAAACCCCTCGCTAAACCCATCAGGGTGTGATGCTCGGAATCGCTTATCAACAGGAGCATCCCACGCGTACGAGCTAGGAAGATTCGTTACTACCTCAATTGATTCGTTTTGCGGCGGCGGATCGGGTTCGGGGTCAGCCTGGCTGCTATCGGAAGGGGTATCCGAACAGGCGGCAGCCATCAGGGCAATGGGGATGAATAGCAGGGCTATGATGATCGTTCGCAGGTGCATCGTATAGTTTAGAAAGGGATGGGGAGAAAGGCAAGGGGTTGCATATGAGAAAACCTCGCACACATATTTGCCAAACTACGATTGAAAATATGTAACCATTACAGTTTTTAATTAAATAAAAGGCTGTTCGACCGTGACTCTGCCAGGAATCCCGGCAAACATACCGGGATGCTCTGGCAGGTCACTGTATTTACATACTTTTTACATACACTGATTTTTAGTAGTTTCCGGTATGAAAAAGTTTGTCCTATCAAAAGAAGATTTTACCCCGGCTGACTATTCCATTGCCTACCAGGATCTGCTAAACGAAGCCCAATACAGGGCCGTGATGTTTGATGATGGCGCTGCATTGGTTGTGGCAGGCGCGGGAACCGGAAAAACACGAACCCTGATCTACCGCTTGGCAAGGCTTGTGGAAAGCGGCGTGGATCCGTCACAAATTTTGCTTCTCACATTTACCCGACGGGCTGCCGGCGAAATGCTCCGCAGGGCCAGCCAGATTCTGGACGAACGGTGCCAAAGGGTAGAGGGAGGTACGTTCCACCACTACTGCAGCAAACTGCTCCATCAATATGCAGACAAGCTGGGATACCCTGAAAATTTTACCATCATAGATGCATCTGATGCGATGGATGCCATTAACCTGGTTCGAAGCCGGATGGATTTGCCAAAACAGAAATCCAGGTTTCCAAAAAAATCAACGCTTTACTCCATCTTCAGCAGCGCGGTAAACAAGCAAAAAAGCATTCGCGATACAATTGAGGATGATTATCCGCAGTTCACCTCACACATTGAAAAAATTGAATTGCTTTTTGGAGAGTATCAAAACTACAAAGAATCGCAGTTTGTGATGGATTTTGACGACCTGCTTGTAAAAACAAGGGATTTGCTTGCCGAAAACGAAGAGATCCGAAAAACAGTGGCAGCAAAACACAAACACATCATGGTGGATGAATACCAGGATACAAATTCCCTGCAGGCCGATCTCACTCAGCTCTTCAGCAGTTACCACGGAAATGTAATGGCAGTAGGGGATGATGCCCAAAGTATTTACTCGTTCCGCGGAGCCGATCATAAAAATATGATCCGGTTTCCTGAAATTTTCTCCGATACAACCGTCATTAAACTGGAAGAAAATTACCGGTCAACCCAGCGGATTCTGGACCTGGCGAACAACATCATCAAACAAGCCGGCGAAAAGTTTGAAAAAACGCTCTATTCAACCAAAGAGGAGGGAGAGCTTCCCGGCCTGGTAAAAGCGGCCAATATGAACGACCAGAGCCGGTTCATCACACAAATGATCCTGAACCTCAGAGAGCAGGGATATGAGCTGAATGAAACGGCAGTGCTCTTCAGAAGCGGCCGGGACTCGTTCGACCTTGAAGTGATGCTAAATCGAAAAAATATTCCCTACATCAAATATGGCGGACAAAAGTTTACCGAAGCGGCACACGTGAAGGATGTTTTGGCCCATTTAAGGGTCTACATCAACCCGAAAGACATTATTTCCTGGA
>SLPZ01000319.1 GCA_007131725.1 Balneolaceae bacterium | reverse complement strand
GTATTAATATAAAAAAATTACCTGTTGAAAAAATCTCGAAAAGAATTGAAAAACAGATAGAAGAATTGACATCTCACAATTTTATTTCAAGTGATATTGAGCATCATTTATTAAGTTTCCTTAACAGTGGGAATTTTAAAGATATTAATTATGACTACGAGACACTATGCTTTGCCGACACTGCACCAAAAAATTATATTAAAAACAATAACAGATTAGTCTATTTTGATGTTTTTGGATTAGACCAGCGGTCTTTAACCAGGGTTTTCACCAAACAACTTACTCAAATACCTAAAGAGTTCAGGCTGGACTATTCCAATACATTTAATGAGTCATTACCTTTTAAGATCACTCATCTTATTCCAATTGCTTACATTAATTATTTAGTGACTAGGATTTATAGTAATGTCAAAAAAAGTAAATATATAATACGCAAGAAACAGCGGGTTAAAGTGGAAATGGCAGCCAAAGATCTTAGGTCGTTCTTAATTGCAATAGAAAATGGAAATGATCCCAAAAAGTGGTTAATACAGCAGACATGACTTAGAATTGGTTGCAGTTGAATCCTTTAACTTAATTTAGTTGACTTGTAGTTTAACCCATGACTTACATACAGAAACCGAAATTTGTGTATATTGCTCAATTACATTTGTGGCTAATTAAGTCAGAAAAAAATGGTATATACCTTTTTTAATTGAATACAAAACGGAACAATATCTATCCAAGAATTTTTGATACTAATCCTGCTCGAAATTAAGATCAACTTAAAGATTTTCAAATTAACCTGAATATTTATCATTATGCCCGAAATTTATAAAGGTATACGGTTTTTCAGCCGTAAACTGATTAAACCGGAAGATTTAAACTCCCACGGCACACTATTTGGCGGCTCTGTATTGGCCTGGATTGATGAAGAAGCTGCCATTTACGTGATATGCCAGCTTGGTAAAAGCAATATTGCCACCAAATTTATGTCTGAAATAGATTTTGTGAGCTCTGCAAAACTCGGCGATATTATAGAAATTGGCATGGAAACCGTATCATTTGGTTTAACCTCAATTACCGTACGTTGTGAAGTTCGCCACAAATTTACATTAAAACCTATTATCCGAATTGATAAAATTGTATTTGTACATCTTGATGAGGAAGGCAGGCCGAAAGCTCACGGTATTACGGAACCCGTAAATTGAAAACTAATGGCACCTGAAAAACCACTTATTGATAAACAAATTATCGTCGATCTGTTATTTGGAGACGAAGACTATGTTTCAGAATTTGCAGCCGCTTCTGTTGAATCTTTTACCGAATTTAAAGAAAATTTTGAGAAATCTGTCTTAAACAGGGATATGGAATTGCTTAGAAAATCCGGCCACAAAATTAAACCCGGAGCTATGATGATGAAGCAGGATGAGGTTATGAACATGTATGAGGAATCAAAAAACCTGATCGAAAATGAAGCAAGCGATGCAGATTTACAAGGTCTTGTAAATAAAATGAATAATTATTGCGACCTGCTTTTAGGTGAGTTAAAAGAGATGGCCGGTAAATAATCCCTTTATCCATATATGAAACAAATTCTTGTAACCGGGGGCACCGGATTTATTGGCAGCCATACCGTTCTTGAACTCTTAAAGGAAAATTACGACGTGGTTGTGATTGATAATTTGAGTAACAGCAAGAGAGAATCCCTGAAAAGAGTTGAACAAATAACCGGCCGGTCCGCCGATTTTCACCAAATCGATCTGCTGGATAAGCAAGCCCTGCATAACCTTTTTTCAGACTACCAATTTGATGCCGTTATCCATTTTGCCGGACTGAAAGCGGTAGGCGAATCTGTGGAAAAACCACTTCTATATTATCAAAACAACGTTACCGGAACACTCAATTTGTGTGAAGCGATGGAAAAATCCGGCCTCCGAAATTTAGTTTTCAGCTCTTCGGCCACGGTTTATGGAGATCCGCAGCAATCACCCATCCCGGAAAACAGCCCTCTGAAAGCAGTGAATCCTTACGGTTCTACTAAACTGACGATTGAATATATTTTGAAAGACCTTCATCAGGCCAATGAACAGTGGAATATTGCTCTGCTGCGATATTTTAACCCGGTTGGCGCCCACGAAAGCGGAATGATCGGTGAAGACCCCAGCGGAATCCCAAATAATTTGATGCCGTACGTAACACAGGTGGCCGTGGGAAAGCTCGAATATTTAAACGTTTTTGGGGATGACTATCCCACCCATGATGGCACCGGCGTGCGCGATTACATTCATGTAGTTGATCTTGCTATTGGTCATTTAAAAGCGCTGGAAAAACTCTCTGATAATCCCGGGGTTTTTGTTTGCAATCTGGGCACCGGCAGCGGATCCAGTGTGTTGGACGTGATTAAAGCTTTTGAAAAGTCTTCGGGTATTTCCATTCCATATAAAATTGCCCCGAGAAGGCCCGGTGATGCCGCTGTCTGCTATGCTGATCCATCCCGTGCAAAACGGGAACTTGGCTGGAAAGCCGAGCGGAACCTGGAAGATATGTGCCGCGATGCCTGGCGCTGGCAATCCCAAAATCCGGAAGGATATCCCGATTGATCTTTATAAACGTACCTGTTTAGCGTGTGAAAATGATTTTGAAGCGTCTGGATCGTAGCGGAGGCTGTCCAAAAGTGGCGCTCAACAAGATAAAATAACTAAGATACTGTCATGTCACTATTAAATCCTCGTAAAAAACCCGCAATGTTTCCTTATTATCATTGGCAGCATTTATGAAAATAATGTGGGTTTTGAAGAAAAACCATTTCGGGTTTCACCCGTTATTTTATAGTTGACATGATACTACAGTATTTTCTTTATTCTTAACTTTACATATGTCAAAGACTCGGTAATTGAATGGTTACAATTTTCTCATAAGATAAAGAATCCTGTTTTGTGCATTGCATGACCCAAATTCGATAGTTCTCTGATCCGGATAACAGTTTTGAGGTTTCTGCATTCACGCAGACTATGCTCAATCCCTTCGATGCTTTTTGTTGCATTTTCTTCATTCCTTGCCTCGGGATTTTTGGTTGCTTCGCTAATCCCCGGGTGAAGCGGCAATCAGAATTGCGAAGCAAGAATGATGGAGCGCAACCCGGGGGAAATCAGAGCAAGAAGAAAAGACCCCGAGGCATTAAGTTTTTCAAAACACGATAACACATTCGAGGGACAGCCGGGAAAGACTCAGGAGTGAATCCGACAGTTTTTATTTCATAAATGGTTTTCTATCTCTTCTGTAAACTATTCATCATAAATCGGATTGCATGACACAGATTTAAAGAAGAATCTGTATCCGGAGAGCTTGCAGGCCTGTGTCACATTCTTTGATACCTTGGACCGCCGCCTTCCGGAACAGTCCATAGTACGTTGTGATACGGGCATTTTTGCTGACAGCACTTACAATGCAGGCAGTTTGAAGGATTGGCAGCTTTGAGTTTTCCATCAATGATTTCATAAACACTGGCAGGACAGAAAGTTAGGCAGGGGATCTCATAATTGGCCCGGCACTCCTGAATGCAGATATTGGGATTCAGTATTTGCACATGGTTGGGCTGTTCTTCTCTGTGCTCCGCGTATGCCATGGCCACAAAGGTGTCTCTGTCGAAACTCTTTTCGGGTTTGTATTTATAATTTTTCTTTTTCAGAGATTTCGAATCATCTTCCACATCAAGTGGCGGCAGTCGTTTTCCCAGTGAACTGAGAGGGATTCCCATCAGCAATCCGAATTTTGCAATCATCTGGCGGTAGTTTTTGGCCGATCGCATCTCCTTTCCGATGCTGCCATTATCCACCAGTTCCGTATAGCGTTCGGCCGCCAATGACGGTTGACGGGTGTTTTCAAGAATGGCTTGCGCCGAAAGAATACCGGATTCAATGGCATTATGCAGGCCTTTGATTTTTAGCATATTCACAAAACCTGCTCCATCGCCCAGTATCATGCAATTGTTTTTTCCGATCTCTCCATTTTCTGCCCTGGGAATCGAAGACAATCCGCCTTCCGGGATCATTTTAGCACCGGCTTCAACAACTTTTCCGTCTTCAATGTACTGTTTTGCAAAGTTGTGCTTTTTGAAATTATCAAGAGCCTGCTGGGGAGAAAAATCATGATACTTCCAGTCGACACCGACAATGATTGCCACAGAGATATGGTTCTTCTCTCCGGAATACATAATTCCGCCTCCAAACATATCGGGTCCCGCTAACGGAGACCACAACGGATATCCCATGGCATGAACTACCCTGTTGGCACCAAATTGTTCATACTGTTCACCACTGACTCTGATCAGCTCTTTGACGCCGATCGAGTACAACTGTGGGCTTTTCCGTTTCAGCCCTGCTCTTTTGATAAATTTTTCGGTGATCAGACCGTCAGCACCTTCAGCAAGCAGCACAAAATCCGCTTCTATCTCTTCACCCTCAATAAAATTGGGTTGTTTGTTATAATGATGATCTCTCCCCCGATCCACCAGTTTTATAGCTTCAACGCTTCGATCTTCCTTCAGAAAAATTTCTTCAGCGGAAAATCCTGTTAATATTTCAACACCTTTCTCTTCAGCAATTTCGCTGAGCCAGGAGCACAATACACTAATAGAAACAGAATAATCTCCCTGATGGATCATCTCCCCCAAACCGAGATTTAAGAGCTTTGCCAATTTTAAGGCAGATACGACATTCAAAGAAAATTTATCACCCAGGAACAGCATCATGTCATCATCGTCGATCGGCGTGCCGAGAACTTTTTTTGCTTCTTTAGATTTTTCCCACCCGGGAGTTGCCTGGTCAAGCAGTGTTTTAAGTGCATTAATTTCGAGTACAGCACCTGACAAATTATGACTCCCGGGTTCTGCCCCTTTGTCAATAATACAGACCTCCAGATCCGGATTTTCAGTCTTGATTTTAATGCCGGCTGCAAGTCCCGCCGGCCCGGCGCCTATAATTAACACATTGGTTTTGGAATAGTTTTTATTCATCATCATTGTCAAACCTCTACACTTTTTGAAATAGTATTAAGCTCTTCTGTCAAAAGAGGGATTACTTTCTCGGCTTTTGCCACCATATAATAATCGCATTGTTCAAATATCGGTGCTCCGGGATCACTGTTTACAGCTATGATTGTTTCAGAATTTGCAACACCTACCATATGCTGGATTGCTCCCGATATGCAAAAAGCCAAATAAATTTTAGGCCCCACAGAAGTTCCTGTCTGCCCCACCTGATATGCCCGGTTAATGAAGCCCTGTTCCACCGCAGATCTGGTCGCGCCACGTTCAACCGGCACATCGAAGCATTCCTGCAGTGCCGAGCACATTGTTCCGATATAGTGCTCGTAATTTTCCCTGCTTTGCATCCCCTTGCCTCCACTCACGATAACATCGGCATCGAAATCAGCCCCGCTGCCGCCATATTCCGTACTTATGACATTCAGGCTGATATCTTCTTTACACAGTTCGGATTTGTAATCAACAACTTCTCCTTTTCTGGAATAGTCCATAACGGGTTTTTTCATAACACCGGGCCTTATCGTTGCCATTTGAGAGCTCGAGTCTTTCGAACAAATAGTCGCCATGATATTGCCACCCAATGCCGGCCGGGTCTGCATTAAAATTCCGATTTCCCCTTTTCTCGAATTGTCTTTGATTTCAAGTTCGGTACAGTCGGCTGTCAATCCGCAATCGAGGCGGTATGAGATCATAGGGGCAATTACCCTGCCATGTGGAGTTGCAGCGTAAAGTACTATTTGCGGGCCGTACTCTTCTATGCAGGAGGAAATTACTTTGCGGCTGGCAACAGGATCG
>SLPZ01000313.1 GCA_007131725.1 Balneolaceae bacterium | reverse complement strand
GTGAAGCGGCAATCAGAATTGCGAAGCAAGAATGATGGAGCGCAACCCGGGGGAGATCAGAGCAAGAAGAAAAGACCCCGAGGCATTAAGTTTTTCAAAACACGATAACACATTCGAGGGGGCGCCGGGAAAGACTCAGGGGTGAATCCGACAGTTTTTATTTCATAAATGGTTTTCAATCTCTTCTGTAAAGTATTCATCATAAATCGGATTGCATGACCCAAATTTAAAAATGAATCCTACTAAACTATTGATATTATTGAATCCAAAGTTTAAGCGTCGACGACGCGCACAAAACAAGAAAAGGGGCGTGAAGTCACAAAAACATCATCAATTTCGTCATGCCGGACTCTGATCTCCCGAGGGGACAAGCTGGCATCTCCTGTCTATATCAACGGATGGAGATCCCGCATCAAGTGCGGGATGACGCCCATTTTGAATTACAACACCTTTATATCACCAAATTCAATGATATTATCTCGAACTCACGTAATAATAAATAGATGTTGATTTAATGAAGTAGAGTAATTCTCAGAATTACCGACTGCGTTCTCCTCTGATGATGATATTATAGATGGCCTTGAAAAAATATCTTATGTCAGTTTTTAAAGGATCTTTATCATATGCATCCAGATACCTGTTTTCCGATTCAAAAAATTCTTCCGGTTTTTGAGGTAAATCCGCGTAATATGGGGGTATTAAACCGGGTTTATAGCGAATTCTTTTTTCCTGAAGGTATTTGGGATAAGTATTGAATTTGTGTCGGCTTAGCGGACGCACTCCTACAATTTTAAGATCTCTTTTCAGCCAGTTCAAGAGCATGGGAATCTCATCAATCCAAAATTTTCTTATGAACTTTCCCCATCGGGTAACTCTGATATCCTCTTCAATTTTGTCGCCGTCTTTGGTACCGTGCTTTTCAAACAGATACTCCTGAAGATACTCGGAGTAAGGATGCATGGTTCTGATTTTCCGTACAGTAATGAGTTTACCATCCAGGCCTACACGGCGTAATTTCACCAAAAGGCCATAAGTTGGAGATTCATCATATACTGGAGATCCAACTTTAGTTGCAATTATAAAAGTATGTCCGTCAATTTTTAAATCATCCAGAACTTTAAATCCGCAGGAAAAAAGACGTGCCATTGCTTCAGGCAATGAAATAACCCTGTTTTTTCCTTTTGTAACAGCGAAATACAGTTTTTTGGTGATTGTTAGTTTAGGAGCTATACGGTTTAGAATAAAATCAAAAAAATATAACGGATGAGAGATCAGTTTTGGATATTTGTTAAATAACCGGGCAGCTCTTGCTTGTTTGGTTTCCAGTTTGATAATAATGAATTGACCATCCAGTAACTTTTCATTGATATTTTCGATAAACCGGTTGATGTATCGAATATCGTTAAGACGGGTTTGGCAAACGTATCCGGAAGATGTATCGGAAAGGGAGTCTGTTTTTTTCTGACCATTGACTGAGATAAATTGCAGACTTTTTGTTAAATCAGATCCAATTACAGACTTGATAAATTCAAACAGTTCAGAGGCAGAATCAGATAATCCATTATCAATTAAAGAATTTTCAAGAGTTTCTTCTCTATCTATAATGTTGTGTTGAGTTTCAATCAATTTACTTTCCGCCAGTTAGATGTTCTGCCTCTAAGTAATACTGCCCATAATATTCAGTTTAGAAAGTTATTAAGAATAATAATAAGCATTAAAAATTTGCAAATCTACTTTAGTTGACTTAACAGGAATCTTTATCGTAAAAACTTTAAATAAGAATATTAAATTATCGGGAAAAAGTGTTACCTGAAATTTTTTGCGTGTTATTTTCCATTATAAATGCATAAGTATCCTGCCATATAATTAATATTGAGTATCAAATTAGTCTATGCGAGTACTTCAAGTTTGAAAATTTTCCTTTATATTTACCTCTTGTATCAGTTACCTTAACACCAATCTCAACGATTCAGAATCTATATCATCGTTTCCGCAAGGATGCCTATGAACCAGAAAAGATTTATTTTTAAAACACTTCTTCTTTTTTTCTTTACGATTTTATTTGCACTGTCTCAATCAAATACTGCCTTTGCACAGGCAGGACTTGATGCCCGTGATCTATCACAGGTGCGCGCGGCCGAAGTGAGTGATTCGCAGCTTAGAACCTTTTTAAATCGTGCTGAAGAGGAGGGGATTTCGATTGACCAGGCTTTTCAGATGGCACAGCAGAGAGGGTTAAGATCCTCTGAAGCTCAGACTTTAAGGCAGCGGGTAAGAGAACTCGACAGAAGAACGGATGACCGCACCGATGTGGAACTCAGGCGGATTGATGAAGATGAACGATTCAGACAAGATTTTAGGCGGCCGCCACGTATAGAAACAGAACAGATGCTCCGCACTTTTGGTGCACAGATCTTCAGGGAGCAGGTGACTGAATTTACACCTACCCGAAATTTACCCACTCCGGTTAATTATACGCTTGGGCCGGGTGATGAACTTGTGGTGAATATCTGGGGTGATCAGACCAATACTTACCGCCTGTTGGTGTCATCGGAAGGGACTGTGGATATTGAAAACCTGGGGCCGCTTTACGTTAATGGACTGACAATACAGGAAGCCAACGACCGCATTCTTGAAAATTTACAGCAACTCTACACAGGCCTTCGTCCCGACCGTGATGAACAGACAACTTTCGCAAGAGTTTCGCTTGACAGGCTTCGATCTATCCAGGTTGCCATGATTGGTGAAGTAACCAATCCCGGAGATTATGCTATTCCCTCCAACTCTTCAGTATTCAATGCACTTTATCGTGCCGGCGGGCCCGCTGAAAACGGATCATACAGAAATATCCGGATTATCCGTGACAACCAAATCGTTGCGGAAATGGATCTTTACGATTTTTTGGTGGATGGAGAACAGTCCGGGAACATACGCCTGCGTGATGGTGACGTAATTCAGATCCCCCCGTATTTTAGCCGGGTGGAAGTACAGGGAGAACTAAAGCGTGACGGGCTATTTTTTGAAGTTAAAGAGAACGAAACCATGTCAGACCTGATCCGTTTTGCCGGAGGATTCACAGACCGTGCCTATACCCGTCAGGTTCGAGTACACCGGAATACCCCGACCGAACGGCGGGTAGAAACAGTACATTTTGACAGACTGGATGAAACACCGGTTATCAGCGGTGATGTGCTTCATGTGGATGAAATTCTGGAAAGATTTGAAAATCGCGTCACCATCTCGGGAGCCGTATGGCGCAGCGGTGAGTTTGCCCTGACTGACGGGATGACTCTTAGCGACCTGATCCGTGAAGCGGACGGCATCCGCCCCGATGCTTTTCAGACCCGTGGTATCATCAACAGAATTCGTGATGACTTTACCTTCGAGCAGATTTCGTTTAATGTGAATGAGCTGCTAAATAACCCCGGCAGCAACGATATAGTTTTGCAGCGTGAAGATCACGTCCGCATCCGCAGTATTCACCGCATGGCGGATGAACAAACCGTGGAGATAAGCGGTGCAGTGAGAAATGACGGCACATTTCCTTACCGGGACCGGATGACCCTCGAAGACCTGATTCTGAAAGCGGATGGTTTTTTGAATTCCGCCTCCGAAGCACGTATTGAAATATCAAGGCGTATTATGGGTGAGCCAATGCCCGAACAGAGAGGCCAGCAGCTTGCAGAAATCTATACATTTGATGTGCCCCGAAACCTGCAGCTCAGAGACGAAGATGCGACTTTCTTTCTTCAGCCGTTTGACCAGGTAGTCGTTCACCAAAGGCCCGATTACCAGGAGCAATTAACCGTTACGATTGAGGGGGAAGTTCTCTATCCCGGAACATATACCATCAGCGACCGTAACGAACGCATTTCGGACATTATAGAGCGGGCCGGGGGACTTACCCGCGAGGCTTTTATTCCCGGGGCAAGAGTAGTTCGCCAGCTCTCATCAATAGACCGACCCGAAATACAGCTCGACTTTTTAACAGAGGTAGATTTGATTGACGAGGAAGGACTTGGATTTGGACTAACAGAAGAGATGGAAAGAAGAGAACGTACCGGGGATTTGAGACGAAGTGACAGAGACGATGAAGATATTGATGAAGACCGCACGATAGAACAGGAGAGAATAGAAAGAAACCGGCGCGATTCGCTTGAAAGAAGAGACATGGAAGCACCAATGACAGACGAACAGCGAAGAGCTGCCGAACGCAGAATTGGAATTGACCTTACTGAAATTCTGAATAACCCTGGCAGCGAGGAAGACCTTTTTGTCAGAGACGGAGATGTAATCCGGATACCGCACGAACTTCAGACCGTGGCAATCAGCGGGGCAGTCATGCAGGATGTGGAGGTTCGATACCGTTCGGGGCAGAGTCTTAGTTATTACATCGACCGGGCCGGTGGATATGCAGAAAATGCCCGATCCGGTCGTGCTTACGTGGTTTATGCCAATGGTGATGTGGATCGCAGAAAACGATATATCTTCGGGCTGATCAGAAGTAACCCAGATATCGAACCCGGGGCGCAAATCATTATTCCTGCCAAACCGGAACGTGAAAGAATGAGTACGGCTGAAGTGGTTTCGATATCCTCTGCGATTGTGGGAATGAGTACGTCGTTAATTATTGCGATAGACAGGCTTTCGAGATGATAATAGTCTTGAGTCATGAGTCTTGAGTCTTGAGTCATGAGATTTTGAAGACCTGCCAAAGTCTGGGGTTTGAAGGGATAAATTTTCAAATATCAAATATCAAACGAGTTGACAGTAGGCAGTTGAAAATTTTTTAATCAGAAATGAATCGCTCCGCGCCCCTCAGCGGCTCAGCGGTTAATTTTGACAGATGTTGTTCAGCTCGGGAAAACCGTCCCGATACAATACTTATCGGAACAGGCGTGGCTCAGAGAATGTTCTGCAAATATTCAATGAAAAATGTGTATTATCCATTAACTTATTAACCTTCTATCTGATATGGATTACAAAAAATACATAGAAAGAAACCCTGATGTGATGATGGGCAAGCCGGTTATAAAGGGAACCAGGATAACCGTTGAGCTTATAATGCGTAAACTTGCAGGCGGATTTTCAATTGATGATTTGATTAAAAGCTATCCTCATCTATCAGAAAAACAGATAATGGCTACACTTGAGTACGCTGCCGACTTAATTGCTAATGAAGAAACGATAGAATTGGTTTGATAATCATTGATGAGAATGTTGATCAATCGATTACAAACCAGCTAACTGATGCAGGTTATGAGCTGTATTCTGTCAGAGAAAAATCTCCCGGAATAACAGACAAAAAAATCATCCAATTTGCTTCTGCTCAACAGGCTATTCTTGTAACTGAGGATAAAGACTTTGGAGAGCTGGTTTTTTCACATAATATCAAAGGATGTACAGTAATTTTATTACGATATGGAAAACCTGATATCAAAATAATTAAAAAGAATCTGCTGTTAGTGATTGAGAAACATGATCAATTAAAAGACAATCATTTCATAACCATTACTTCAAAGAAAATAAGAGTCAGAAGAATTTGATTTATGATTTTTGGATTGATGAGTGATGATTTTCAGTAGTGAGTATCGAGTCTTGAGTCATGAGATTTTGAAGACCTGCCAGAGTGCGAGCGCGAGTGAGTTCCTGGCAGAGTCTGGGGTTTAAGGGGAGAAATTTTCAAATTCCAGGTTTCAAATTCCAAACGAGTTGACAGTAGGCAAATTTTTTAACAAAGACCGGCATCCCGACAGGCTTGTCAAGGATTTTTTCCTGTTTTGTGCGCGTCGTCGACGCTTAAACTTTGGATTCAATAATATCAATAGTTTAGTAGGATTCATTTTTAAATTTGGGTCATGCAATCCGATT
>SLPZ01000199.1 GCA_007131725.1 Balneolaceae bacterium | reverse complement strand
TCAATCTCATCATCTGAAACCACAGCTTCTTCAGTTTCGGAAATATCAAATAGCTGAAAAGAAAGAAATGCAGCTATTAACAGAGAAGCGGCAAGAGCTATGTTTCTGAATCCGCTCATCGATTTACGGCTGTGTTTTTTATTTGCGGAAATGGAGAAAACCTCTTCTTCTTTACTCTCGGTACTTGATTCCTCTAAATCAGTACTTTCATCAAGCTGGAACCTCTCATTAAACCTCTCCCATGCAGACTCTTCATTCATTTTTTTTTGGTCTGATGGCTTCATTTGCCAGATGGTTTCCAGAAAGAGGATAAATTCTTCATTAGAGGGAGAAGTACTCATCCATTCAGTAATCTCCAGTTCCTCTTTAGGTGTACAATCACCATTGAGGTATCGGAGAATCAGGTTCCAGTCAATTGAGTTGTTCATATTTCTTGTTTAATTCTTTCTCTTATTACCCTGCTTTTTATACTTACCCTTACAAAATCCGTAAATTTTTTTTACAGCTTTATCTTTTGTTATTACTTGATTTATGAAACTTCGAAAATAAATCATTAAAATTTTTCATCAGAATCTGCAACAAATTTTTAAAATTTTCGACTATCACTGAGAGTGATTAAACTTTACTGTTCTTGTTACCTTTGCCAATGCCAGAAATTACCTTTCTCGTCTGCCAGTGCATTTCTGGGCTGACGAATTTATAAAGATGCCCCAAACTGGCACAAGCAGCCTGTACTGAGCGGACAGGCTGCTTTCGTTAAAATTGTGGCACAAACGAGACGTTTGCGCCATTTTATTTTTGATAGCCGTCAGAATTCGGCAGACGATAAATGCAATCGTCAGCCGAATGGGTTAACTGTTTTTCAGTTTGTTCAGTGATAATAGTCTTATTTCCTCCTCCAGGTCTAAGTCCCTGTCCGTTTTCACCTTAATGATACGGGTTACATCGGGAAGCAGATCGAAGTAATTATCCTCAAAAAACAGATCACCGAACCGAGTGTCGAGAAACAAGTTTTTCACAAGTACATTTGAAGTAACCGACAGCAGATATCCGCCTTCGGTTTCCTCAGCAGTCACGATAATTTCAGCTTCCGGCAGATCAAGATCCACAGGCCTGTTAAAAAAGTATAGGTTATCAGCAATTGGGAAACCGCCTTCCAAAAGCTCCACTGAAACTACAAGCGAGTTTTTTTCAAATCCGGCATCTTCCAGCAAACTGTCCAGGTCTTCTTCAAAAATTATCGAGGAGGTGTTTCCTTCAACCGTAACAACCCGGCTCACGGTATATAAAATAGTACCCTGAAAGTCCATCAGCCTGATTTCAAGCCCGGCACTCTCAAGGTTTTCAAGACGGTCGCTGACAGCAAATACGCGGAATTTTTCATCCTCTTCAAACGGTGAAAGGATAATCTCTTCATACGCTTTTCTGACTGAATAATGCGCGGCTTTCCAGCGTCCGTAATAATCAACCGTTGCCCAGGAAATGGTTGGCCAGCTATCGTTTATCTGCCAGTAGAGTGAGCCCATTGTATTTGGCATATTTCTTCGGTGGGCTTCAATTGCAGTTTTGTACGCTTTGGCGTGCATTATCTGGCTCACATACACAAAATGTTCGAATTTTTCCGGCACATCATAATACCTGCCCATGTAGCGGCGAATCATATCGTTACCATCGAATTCCGGCTCAATGTACTCCATGCCGCCCCTCTGCCGGTGACGCATGACAGGCGAATCCCACTCCCAGTCTTCTTCAACAGAAAATTCACGGATCGTATGCATTCCGGGAAAAGCTTGCATCCCATACTCGCTGATGAAACGCGGAACATTCTCACCGTAGGATGAAAAAGGCTCCTGGCCAAACCAGATCGTCCAGTCGTGCTCATCTCCCGATAATCGGTCAGCCTCCATATTTCCATACGATGATGGTGATGACGGCCAGTAAGGAGTTCCGGGGTCGAGCCGGTTCACAACCTCCGGCAAAATTTCGTGAAATTTTCGCTCATAGGTTCGCCACATAAATTCACGCACTTCCGGTTCGTACATCTCTTTCCATCCCCATTCATGCCAGCCGTGCAGATTCTCATTATTTCCCGTCCAAAGCGCTATGGATGCGTGATTTCTGAGCCTCTTAACATTGTACTCAGCTTCCAGCCGCACATTTTCAAGATGAGCCTCATCTCCGGGATTGAGATTACAGGCAAACATAAAATCCTGCCAGATGAGAATGCCGTGCTTGTCGGCCAGTACATAGAAAATATCCTCTTCGTAAATAGCACCTCCCCAAACCCGAAGCATGTTCATATTTGCGGCAATGGTATTGTCAAACAGCCTGTGGTAGGTTTCTTCGGTTACGGCCGGTGTCAGTGTTTCGGATGGAATGACGTTGGCGCCCTTCATAAATACGGGAACGCCATTCAGTTCAAAATAGAAACTGCGGCCAATCTCATCCGGTTCCTGCACAAGCCTCAGTGTTCGCACGCCGAAATCGAGCTGATGGGTATCAACTTGTCCTGTTTGTTCTCCGGTCAGTTCAAAAGTAAAATCATACAGGTAGGGATCGCCCAGCCCGTTTGTCCACCACAATTTCGGGTCTTGAATATTCACATCAAAAACAATCACATTTTTCCCGGCATCCATTTCTATGGTTTCAGTCATCCCCGAATCTTCACCGTTAATATGTAACGAAAAAGTGTATGTGTCCGGTTTTTTGACTTTGATTTCTGCCCGTCCGGCAATATTTGCACGGTCTTCATTGATGTATCGTGTCCTTACATACAAATCATCAATTTTTGCATGATTCCACGCTTTCAGCACAACCGGCCTCCAGATGCCTGATGTTACCAGGCGCGGACCCCAATCCCATCCATAATGGAACGGTGCTTTTCTTGTAAATACACTCGTGCGCTTGTCTATCGGTGCCTGTTCATTTACCGCCGGGATGTAATAATCCACCTGCCGGAGTTTTTCCATTCCTTTTTTTACGGGTGAGTGGAACAGGATTCGCAGATCATTGTCTCCTTCAACAATTGCATCTTTTACATCCACAGTCCAGCCCACAAACATGTTGTTTGATTCCAAAATCAACTGTTCGTTTAGATAAACTTCTGCATACGTATCCAGTCCTTTAAAATAGAGTTCCACCACATCCGATTCGATGATGTTTCTATCCGCCTGAAAAGTGGTTTTGTACTCCCAATCACGGACCTCGATCCACTGCACGTCATTTTCATTTTTCCGGTAGTGCGGATCTTCGATGATGCCATTGGCCATCAGATCGGTGTGAACCGTTCCCGGTACTGTAGCCGGAAGCCAGTTTTCCTCCCCTGCTTCAGAAAACTTCCAGTTTTGGCCGATATGAATTTCTGCCGGGGATGATGTCTCGTTCTGAGCAAAAAGATTTTTATTGTTGCTTGTTGCAAAAAGCATAGCCGCAAGGATAAGTGTGATGGTTTTCATAGGTTGGATTTTCTTGATATTTTTTTGATAAACGTCGGCTGACGATTGTTTTTTCCCACAGGGATGCCTTTGGCGCGTCTGCCGACTTTAGAACCTGCCAGAGTCCGATAGATCCTGGCAGAGTTCGGTGTATTTTCTTTTTATATTTTTCTCGCTGGTGTTAAGGCACATTCAAGCACAAACGAGATACTTCGTCTGGCTCAGCACAGGCTGTTTGCGTCATTTCTGTTTACAGGCTATTGCACCAGAGCCGATGACTTGCAATCTCCTCAGTACCCGCCTCCCATTTCCGAATCGGTGGGTGTGAGTTCTGCAAGTGACTTGCCGGAATCAACCACTTTTTTTGCATCATCCAGGATAGGCGCTGTTGCCGTTGCTCCAATCCGGGTCACACCAAGCGAACGTACATAGAGCAAGTCTTTCAGGGTTCGAACACCGCCCGCTGCTTTTATTTGTATGGAAGGCTTGGCTGTTTTTCGCATCAGTTTCAGGTGATGCGGCGTGGCGCCTTTGTAAGAGTACATACCGTTTTCCTGCTTTACAAAGCCATATCCTGAAGAGGTCTTCACAAAAGCCACATCAATATCATTGCAGATTTCACACAGCAAAGTAATCGTATCATCGTCCAGGTAATCATTTTCAAAAATGACTTTGAGGATAGCGCCGCCTGCAATGGCTGCCTCATTCACGGCCTTAATGTCATCTTTCACATATTGCCACTCCCCGCCCAAGGCCTTTCCGATATTAATCACCATATCGATTTCAACAGCACCGTCCTCACAGGCTTTTTTGGTTTCGGCCACTTTAATTTCCGTGGCACTGTTGCCGTGAGGAAAACCAATCACACTGCCCGCCATCACATCTGAACCTTTCAGAAGTTCTGTTGCCCGTTTTACGAAATAGGGTTTCAGGCAAACTGATGCGGCATCATATTTAACCGCCAAAGCACACCCCTCCTCCAGCTCTTTATCTGTCATGGTGGGATGAAGCAAAGAGTGGTCAATCATTTTTGCGAGGTCTTTTACTGTAATACTCATATTCTTTTTTTGAATTAATTTTTGTTAGTCAAATTAAACTTCCGGTATCGTTTCTACTGTAATGTCGGGTATTTTTTGGAATAATAGATTCTGTTAGATGGTATGTCTTTATTACCCCAAAAGAAACCAAGACCCCTACAGACCGGCCACTGAATTTGGGAAGTTTATTAGCAGAGGAAACAATGTACAACGGGCAGTCTACTCTACGAAGTTTTACACGTAGTAGAGCCTGCCCGTTACTCAATAATTTTGAAAAGCCTTTGAGTGATATTTATTGGAACAAATTGCTTCCTGAATTAAGGTTCTGAAAATGTTCTAAAACTTTCCAGGCCGGACAAGCTGTCCGGCGTACTTATCTGAATTTATCGAGATAAATAGCGAGGAATTTTAAAGACCGGCTCATCTGTGTTTCTACCGTTTTGATAGATATTCGAAGAATATCGGCAATTTCAGCGTAGGTTAGATTGTCCTGACGGTGCATCAGGTAAATATTTCTTCGCTTTTCCGGAAGTTTCTGAACGGCTTCCTGGTATGCAATTTTAAGCTCATTTAATTGGTAAGAGGATTCCGGAGTTACCCTGCCGGATTCTTCAAGATCACCAAACTCATTCTGATTGTTATCAAACTTCTTTTCAATATTCAGTTTTTTGAAAGTCTGGTTGCGGACAGCCGTAAAGAGGTAGGCTTTTAAAGTTCCTCTCGGCTCTAAATTCTCCCTGTTTTGCCAAACGTTGTAAAATACATCCTGAATAACATCCTCAATCAACTCCTCTGAATTGGTATACCTGTATAAAAAATTATAAAGTTGCGGGTAATAACATTTATAAATCGCCTCAAATGCACTCTTATCTCCATCATTAATTTTTCTCACCCATTTATTGTCACGAATAATCCTCTCGTCTTTATCTCCCGATAATTTTATACCTTCTAAAGATCTTAAGTTATGGATTATTGACACGTTTGTAGCTGGTAATTTGGATTAGAATATAGAAGCGCTTTTCTATTAATCTAATATAATTAATGTTTTTAGATAATTTACAATTTACCCCTCAACTTCTCATAGAATAATTATTCAATGACCCGCTGTTTTGTATTTCACCCTTTCTGTAAATCATTATACACCATTTCTTTAGAATTTATAAGGGATTCCCTGATATTAAAATCAGGTTTAATTTTAATTATTTGCAGCCGTTAACAATGCAATCCAATGTCCGTCGGTTGGTGTGGATAGTGAAATAACGCCATCAGACTGAATCATCTCTCCCTCCTGCCATCGGCTGCTTTCAAGATCGAGCCATTCCAGGGTTAACTCCGTGCCTTCATCAACAGTAATTCCCACTCTGCCTTCATGCGAAAAATATACCGCGTATTGCACACCGGGATTGGCCAT
>SLPZ01000119.1 GCA_007131725.1 Balneolaceae bacterium | reverse complement strand
GGGGCTTTGGGCTCTTCGAAGGTTCCTGGCAGTGAAATACCGATATTGGCATGACGGGATTCACCCGGGCCGTTCACCACGCAACCCATCACTGCAACGTCCATCTCCTCCACACCGGGATACATCTCTCTCCAGACGGGCATCATTTCCACTACATAATTTTGAATTTCATCCGCAAGCTCCTGAAAATAAGTGCTCTTGGTACGTCCGCATCCGGGGCAGGATGTTACCTGAGGAATGAAACTGCGTATTCCCATTGATTGCAAAATCTGCTGGCAAATTCTTACTTCCTCTGCCCTGTCGGCACCGGGCATGGGTGTGAGGGAAACACGGATTGTATCCCCTATTCCTTTTTGCAGCAGAACGGCAAGTGCCACCGAACTGGCTACCGTACCCTTCATGCCCATTCCTGCTTCGGTCAGCCCGAGGTGCAGCGGATATGGAAGGTCATTCGCAATCCTCTGATACACGTTGATCAGATCCTGCACGCCCGACATTTTACAGCTTACGATAATTTTATTAGCTGGCAGCCCCACGTCTTCGGCAAGGGCCGTTGAGCGGCGGGCACTTTCCACCATGGTATCCAGCATCACCGCTTTCGATGATTTCGGCTCTTTGCGTGCGTTGTTTTCATCCATGTACTGAGCCAAAAGCTGCTGATCGAGCGAGCCCCAGTTCACTCCGATCCTCACCGGTTTTTCGTGCTTAATAGCTTGTTCAACGATAGTACAGAAATTCTTATCTCTTGTTTTAGTGCCGGTGTTGCCGGGATTTATTCTGAATTTGGCAAGCGATTTGGCCATTTCAGGGTATTTGGTGAGCAGCAAGTGGCCATTGTAATGAAAATCACCAATAATGGGAACCGTAACTCCGCGGTTTATCAATTCTTCCTTGATATAGGGCACGGCTTTGGCGGCATCATCATTATTTACTGTAATACGAACCAGTTCAGATCCGGCTTTATTCAGATGATCAATTTGCTCAACCGTTTCATGAATATCGGCCGTATCAGTGTTGGTCATCGATTGCACTACAATGGGATTATCACCTCCGACAGGTATATCTCCGACATTAACGGTGATAGATTTTCTTCTGCAAATTTCGTTCATACTTTTTTTCTTAATAATTTTTGAGCTGATTCTTAACTATGATAAAACTTGTATGGCATTATCAAAGTTCCAAATTCTACCCTCACCTTCTCTTGCTCAGCTCAAACAGTTTTTTCTTCTCTTCAGCACTTAATCCGTCATAACCTTCTCTTGAAATTTTTTCCAGTATCTGATCCAGCTCTGACTGATCGGTTTCTTCTACAATATCAGCATCGCTCACCGAGTACATGTTTTGATTGCGTGGTTTTTTGGCTTTTGTTTTTTTTGAGGGTTTTTCCTGCCAGATTCCCTTCCATAGCTGCTCAACCGGACGTATATATTTTGATAAATCCGCCCCCTGGTAATGTGCTTTAATGAGTAGATATCCCACACCGGCACCGCCAAGATGCACCAGCCGGGCCACGCCATCGCCCTGTCCGATGAAGATTACATCAAAAGCGATGAGACCGGCAACCACGAAGCGGGCTTCAATCGGAGGAAGTAGAATCAACATGATGGGTGCTCTCGGAAAGAGATAGGCAAAAGCTACCATCACGCCAAACACGGCGCCTGATGCACCAATAACCAGGCTGGTTCCGTACAGAAAAGAGAGTGCTATATGAAATATGGCGCCTCCAATTCCCGCACCGAAAAAGAGAACGATAAACGACCTTGGGCCGATGGCCTCCTCAACCGAACGCCCCAGCCACCAAAGCCATAGCATATTGAACAGAATGTGAAAACCGCCGCCATGCAGAAACATATAGGTAATAAATCGCCATGGCTGGGTAATGGCCGTAAAAAAGGAAGGATCAAACCCGAGATAGAAAACCATGTAGCGGATAATACTCTGCCCGCCAATCTGGATACCACCAAACAGCGCCTGAAAAACAAAAACAATCACGTTGATGGCAATGATTGTACGAATAACGGGAGGAATTCTCATAAATCCCCGTTTAAATGCACTGCCAAAAGATTCCTGCTGATACATAACTTAAAAGTAATTAGTAATAATGGCTCTCGCCTTTCAATCCCCAGTATTTTATGAGGATAAAACCGACAACCATTCCGCCCAGGTGGGCAAAGTGGGCAATTCCGCTGTCAGGCCGCATCAGGCCGGAAAAGAGTTCAATCGCACCAAAAATTGCCACAAAATATTTTGCCTTAATGGGAATCGGGGGAATTAAGAGGATAATATATCGCTCGGGGAACATCATTCCGAAGGCAAGCAGAATGCCGTACACTGCACCAGAAGCGCCAACTGTTGGAGCACCTGTACCGCTTATCCACATGTGGATGAGCGCGGCGCCAATACCCGTTAAAAAGTAGTACATAACAAAGCGTTTGGTGCCCCAGAAATTTTCGATTCCCTGCCCAAAAATCCAAAGAGCAAAAAGGTTGAAGAAAATATGGCCGAAACTTGCATGCATAAACATGTAAGTAACCAACTGCCAAGGCCCGAATAAGCCGGAGCCGATGGGCCATAATGCCCCATATTGCATTAAAAAGCTTTGCAGCATAGGGTTTGCAAGTGCAAGGAAAACCAGCGCATTCACAATCAGGAGATGCTTAACCGCCGGTGGAAATATTGAAAACTGAGTATTGGGTTGATAATTGTCGCCTTGGTAATTCAATTCTGTCTAAGATTTTTTAAATATTTGTCAACTTTGTAAGATACGTTGATTCCGCTTAAAGTTACGCCCGGAATACCCTGTCCCGGAAAAACAGTATCGCCGCATAAAAACAACCCCTCAAACGGGGTTTGGCTGGGCGTCCAGTCTAAAAGCGAGCGGCTCATCTGTTGTGGTATACCACCAACCCGGCCCTTTTTCCTGTAAATCCATTTGCTCCAGGTTACCGGAGTAGATGAAAATAGCAATTTTATTCCAGCTTGGGAAAATCCTGGCAGTTTATCTTCCAATATTTCTGTGATTTTTTGCTGAACTGCCTCCTTGGTTTTATCATAGTCCAGTGCCGGGTCAAACCAGAATTCAGGATGGCTGTGGGTTGATACATTAAGGACACGATATCCTTCTTTTGCACGAGATAAATCACCCTTTTTAGAGAAAGACACAAATACGGAATCAGAATCAATTCCCTGAATTTTTTTCTGCGAATTAAAGTGTATCTGATGGTGAAGCGGCATTTCTTCGGGATACTTATCTTCAGTTACAATGCCCATCGTAAACGCACCCCAGGCTTCGCTGTACTTTTGGGCTTCTTCAGAAAAATAATCAGCCATTCTGCCTTGTGTAATATCAGTCATATTCCAGACCGGCAGATTAGAAACAACCGTTTCAGCGATATAGACATTATTTTTGCCGGCAGCAACGCGGTATTGACCATTCTTTTTTTCTATAGACTGAACTGCTTCCCTGTTCCGGAATTCACCACCAAATTCTTTAAACTGATTTATCAGCGTATTTACCATTTCAATCAATCCGCCCGGAACATAGTAATTCGTAGAATTTGTGTAACTCAAAGCAGGTGCAGCGAACAAAAACGGCGTTTCTTCCGATGACGCCTGAGCGGTTATCATTAACTGTTCATCCAAAAAACGGAAAAATTCAGGGTTTGAAATTCCGATGCCCGCAGCAGTTTGTTTAACAGAACGAAATGCATATGGCAAAATCCAGACATCTCTGAAGTCATTACGTAGTAAATCAAGCCATTCAGCCAGCCTGTTTGGCGGAAAGGTTTTATTCATCAGGGCAGCTTTCCAAACAATATCTGAGACGCGAAAAATCAGGTTCCAAAATTTTGTTTGCTCAACTTCTTCTCCATAATGTTTTACAACCTCCTGAATCCATTGTTTCTTGTCTTGCCACCGAACAATTTTTTTCCCATTCTGATGAACAACCATCGGAGGCGATAACGGTTCTTTTGGAATTTTTACATCAACCAGCTTTTCCAGTTCTCTAAGCGGCTGATTTTCATCAAAACCAATCAGCGTTGTTGCACCGGATTCAAAAATAAATCCTTTTCGGTAGTAAGATGAGCTGCACCCTCCTGCTACGTGAGAAGCTTCAAGAAGCAAAACGGAATATCCTTTTTTGGCGAGAATGGTAGCCGCCGTTATGCCGCCCATTCCGGCTCCGGCCACAATCACATCAAATTTTTTCGTTTCATTTTCCATAGCCGGTAGAACAAAATAAATTCCGGCCTGGTTTCAATGGTGCAAATTATCCTAAAAAGACTAATCACGCAGGCTGCAACTCCAAATCTACGTTTGCAAGTGTTGGCTGATTAATTTTTTCATCTATTTCAATCTTGCCATCACGGAGCCTGATGACACGTCTTGCATAATTAGCTATACTTTGCTCGTGGGTTACCACCAGGATTGTATTACCCGCCCTGTGCAGTTTCTCAAACAATACCATAATTTCATCCCCGGTTTTGCTGTCCAGATTACCGGTCGGCTCATCGGCAAGAATAATTGAAGGATCGTTTACCAGAGCTCGTGCAATAGCAACGCGCTGGCGCTGCCCGCCTGAGAGTTCATTAGGTTTGTGATCGATACGGTCGCCCAGCCCCACTTTCTCAAGCGTCTCTATGGCTTTTTTCTTTCGCACTGAACCCCGCATACCCGAGTAAATCAGCGGAAGTTCTACATTGCTGAGACAGTCTGTTCTGGGAAGCAGGTTGAATGTTTGAAAAACAAAACCGATCTCCCTGTTTCTGATCTGGGCAAGTTCAGAATCATCCAGGTCACTGACACGATGTCCGCTCAAAATATATTCGCCGGAAGTAGGAGTGTCCAGGCAGCCGATCATATTCATCAGGGTTGATTTACCGGAACCGGACATTCCCATGATTGCGATATATTCGTTTTCTTCAACATCGAAAGTAACACCGTCAAGTGCCCTAACAATGGTTTGTCCCATATGATAATGCCTGGTGAGATCTGTAATTTCAATAATTTTTCTTCCCATCGGTTCTCCGTACAATCACATTATCGGTTTCTGTTTTCTACTTTAATGGCATCACCATCTTCGAGCTCGCGAGAGAGAATCCGGTAACTGCCGGTAACCACTTCCGTTCCGGATTCGAGGCCGCTCATAATCTGGATGTGAGAATTGTCACTGATTCCCGTTTCAACCTCTACCCTTTTTGCAGTGCCCTCTTCATTTACAAATACAACTCGCCTGAAATCTTCATTTCTCGAACTTCTTCTTCTGTTTTCGTTATTTGAGTTTACTGTTGAATCGCTCCTTGCAATATCATGAGCAAAATCCCTAACGGTTACCGCCTGAATGGGAACTGAAACTACATCGTACACAGTGTTAGTTCTGATGTCCACATTAGCCGACATGCCCGGTTTAAAATTCGGACTAAATTCCGCAGACGGAGTTTCACTGACGTTCATTGCAAATAGATCTCCATCAGCATGATCGAGGTTGTGAGGTGTAGTGACTCTGATTTTCACTTTATAGTTGGTTACCTGGTCGGCTGAACCTGTACCGGTAATATCAGCAGAATTAGCAATTTCGGTAACAATTCCTTCAAACGATTGGTTTGGATAAGAATCGGCCTCAATGATGGTAGTATCTCCCAATGAGACGTTCACGATATCGTTTTCATTTACATCCACAACCACTTCCATCTGCTCCATGCGTGCAATTCTCATCATTTCGGTACCCGCTGTCTGAGCCTGGCCCAAAACACGCTCTCCCCGTTCAACTGCCAGACGGCTGATGGTTCCGTTCTTAGGTGATCGTATTACCGTTTGCTGAAGCTCTTCTTCAGCCCGCCTTAGCTGCGCTCTTGCACTTTCTATCTGAAACTGGGCAGCTCTGAAGTTTGCTTTTTGGGCTTCGTAATTATTACTGTACTGCAAATATTCAAGCTCTGATACTAAATCACGGTCATAAAGCTGTTTATTTTTCATGTATTCTGTTTCTGCCTGAAGCATCTGGGCTCTTGCCTGCTCCATCCGTGATTGCTGTGTAAGCAGTGCTGCGTTCAGCTCGTCAATTCGCGCTTCGTAAAGATCCGGTTTAATCCTGAGCAATAAATCGCCTTCACGCACATAATCACCTTCTCTAACGTTCAATTCGATGATTTCACCTGAAACATCGGGGCGGATTATTACCTCAACTTCGGGTTGAATTCGTCCGGAGGCTGAAACGATTTGGGTGATGGTTCTTAATTCTGCATTTTCTGTTTCAACAGATTTTTCTGCCGGGCCGCCATCTATCCATCCTGCTGCTTTGGCAATAATGGCTACCACAATGATTACGGCAACCAGTATACCCAGAATTTTAAGCAGTTTGCGTGTAGCTGATTTTTGCTTTGTCATCGATTTGAACTTGGCTTTGTTAAATTAAAATTGAATATCACTTTCAAGCTGGCCTATAAAGTAATCGAGGAGTTTTTCCTGAAACACAAAATTATAAATCGCCTGAATTCTGTTTGATTGAGCCTGAATATATGTTGCATTAGCGAGGTTCAGCTCAATTAATGTACTGGACCCTACTTCATAACGTTGCTGTTCGGTTTCAAATGCGCGTTCGGCTGCAATTAATGCTTTTTCTGTAGACTCAAGCTCTTTGGCTATCGATAAATAATCGTTGTAAGCCTGGCGTACTTCTTCAGAAATCTGGAACCGCACATTTTCTAACTGAAGCTGGCTGTTTCTGAGTTGAACTTCGGCACTTTGAACCTGAGTATGGGTACTTAATCGTGTAAAAATGGGAATCTGAATATTAAACCCGATATTTCGTGTAATATTTTGATCGAAAAACTGATCGGTGAACGGGCTTCTTTCCCCTGTAGCCGGATCTATAAACTGATCGCTGTAGCGACCGCTAAATCCAGCACTTGCTGTAACTGAGGGTAGAAACTGCGCCCGGGCAATTCTGTGGTTTTGGATGTTGCTTTCGATATTATGCTCTTGTGCCCTGTAATCACTTCTTGACTCCATTGCGGCCTGAATCAGATCATTCAGGTTTAAATCCACAGGCATCAAGTCAAGCTCATCTGTTGAAGGCATTTGGGTAACAACCCGTGTGATCGACTCTTGCTGCATGATACGGATCAATTGTGCCTGGCTGACTTCAAGGGCATTTTCACGCTGAATTACGGTCAGTTCATCTCCCGCAACTACAGATTCCTGATTATACAGATCAACAGTTGGCCGGGCTCCCACTTCTACCTGGGCTCTGACCTGTTCGAGCTGGCTTTCAGAGGCTTCAAGCGTAGCTTCTGCAATCATCAGCAATTCTTCGTTCAATACAACCTGCAAATAGCGGCTGGCAGTATCAAACATGATATTTTCGCGAAGTCGCTGCAATTGCGCTTCCTCCGAAGCAAGATCAGCCTGGCTTCGCCTCAGGTTTGCAATATTGCTGAATCCATTAAATACCGTAATATTAGTATTGATGCTGCCACTCAATCCATACGTTGTACGATCATCAAATGACAAATCTTCCTGGATAAACTGGCGTCCAACGTTTCTGTTGCCGGATACACTTGCATTAAGGTTTGGAAGAAAATCGGCCTGTGCACTTCTCACCTGCGTATTTGCCAGTCCCCTGTTATTTTCGGCCTGTTTGAGTTGATAATTATTTTCGAGAGCTATTTTTATGGCTTCTTCGAGAGTTAATTCTGCTTCTTGAGCAGAAGATAAAACCGGTATAAGTAAAAATGCGATTAGAAGAGTTATATATCGAATCATAGAGCTATCTGTTAATGATTTTAGTTTTTACACGTAACAAGTGTAAGCAGAGTTTCACAAAATTTTCTTGTTTTATGAAAAGAAATATGATTTTTAACAATTGTCAGAATTAGCGGGGCAAATCCTGTGGGCTGTTAGCATATGTACCTGCTTTATTATGTTTTGACGTGATTTGAATGATAAAGTTTGAAATGAAAAACTAAAGATTTATTTGAACCTGCAATTGAAAACTTTTGAAGTATTTGACTTGATTAACACTCAAATACCGTTTTTTAGCCCAATGGGCAAAAAGTTTCTGCTTCGATCTAATTTATTGATATGCCGCATGTAAGATATCGGACAATGGAGACTTCGGAAGTCTGCATCAATGTCAAATTAAGACCTGACAGGTTTCAACACATTACGCTTATTTATGTTTGAAATATCGAACTAAACCTGTAAGGTCTTGCTCAATATCTTAATGTTGACATGACACGGCATTGATTACATGGATTATGCAAAAGCTCAGATCTATAATCTTTTAATTGCCTCAATAATTCACGCCCATAAAAATTTAAGAAATTGATAAAATGGACAGGTTAGTCGTCCTGAGACATTTTTTTCTCAATCAATTCAGAAATGTAAGTGGCTGTTCTTCGTGCAGCAATTCGTTTTACTTCATCAAGTAACAGGCTGCTGAAACCCAAACTTTCGGATTCTGTGTTTTCATGATCTGTTCCAGATGATTTGTGCTTCTTTTTTCTTGCCAGGCCAATTGCAAAACCGGTAATTATAGCAAGCCCTACTGCTTGAAAAGGCTTTTTTTTAATAATTACTGAAGGTTTGTAGGAACCGAATACTTTTTTCTGAAGCTTGGTAATCCGGTTTTCAAAACTGCCTTCAAGCAGTTCAAGATCATCTTTAAGCCTTGTTTTCCGTTGGTTGATGTCTGTCATTGATATTTTTTTATTCTTTTCCAGCTTCCTAACCAAACCCTACTTCGACTCTTTTTTTGATTCAAAATTTTCTAAAACTTTTCCAATTAGTTCAGCCTGAATATTTTCTGTAAACTTTTTGGATCTTTTCCGAAAAAAAAAGATTCCAATAAAAATGAGCGGCAGTGATACTAAAGCAAATCCAGCACTGAAATTCCCAATTAGCTCGCCCAGGTAAAAAGCAATGGCAAACAAAACAAAAAATAGAGCTCCGCCCAGCAGAAACATTCCCAAAAGCTTCTGAAATGAATTTGCAATAACCAGCGAAACCTGTTCTGTTACCTCAATTACAAACAGTTGCACACGTTTTTCGATGTACTCCCGTATATCTTTCTTCAGATTATTTTCGGATTGATAATCAGTGCTCTCTTTCTGCATATTTTTATCTGAATAATCTTCCGATGAAATAACCAGTTATAGTGCCAATCGCCACGCTCGCAATCGGATATTTTCGAATAAAGAGTTCAGCTTCGGTTCTAACCTCTTTCAGTTTTTCTTCGAGTTCGGCTTTGCGCAGTGCTGAGTGGCCTTCTTCTAATACACTTTCCAGTTCATCATTTAAATCACTTATAATATTCTCGTCCATAATTTTTCAATACGATGATTTATAATTTCCAACATTCTGTTTTGTAAAATAATACGTTCCTCTGTAATGATAAACAAATGTGTGAATAGTATTTCTCCATACAAATAAAATCTGCTTTATTTTCAGAGGCATTTCTTTAGAAAATGTACTTGTTCAGCGGTTTAACAGCGTCCTTAAATTTTAATATTGGTAGTACTGGCGCAAGTACCCTCATTTGTGCTTTTGATTTTAGTGCCAACCGGGATTGCCCAGTCCCCGAATACGGGTGGACACATTTATATACTTTGCATAGGGAGGAAAGCAGTGCGTTCTTTTTAATTATTTGAAGTGCGTAGAAAACCTGACACTGATTAAGAAAACATATTGTGCGCAATAACTACTTTTGCTTAATCAGAAAATGTCGAAATTATTCAACCCAAAAAAAGCCTAAGAATTTTTTTGGGTTTAATGATTATTCGTATCTCAGGCTTTCAATCGGGTCAAGCTGTGCAGCTTTAAATGCAGGGTAAACACCAAAAAGCACGCCAACAATGGTCATTCCTATTACACCGGCGATGGCAGATCCAACGGGAATAACGATGGCAGAATCGAGCCAGATGGCTGCAAGGTTACCAAGCCCAGCGCCGGCAAGGATACCGATCACCCCACCAATCTGGCAAATAGCCACAGATTCCATTAAAAACTGAGACACGATGGCTTTACGAGTAGCACCAACCGCTTTTCTGACTCCAATCTCCCTGGTTCGTTCAGTTACGGAAACCAGCATGATATTCATCACACCGATACCGGCTCCAAGCAGTACAACCCCGCCGATCACAAATCCAATCAGGTAAAGTAAGCCGGTAAATTGCTCAAACACACCTGTGAGAGATTCGTTTGTGGTAATTTCAAAATCGCTTTCGGCTCCCGGATCCACCTGACGGATGGCTCTGAGTATTCCTGTTATTTCATCAATGGTGTTTGCAACTTCTTCAACCGATCCTGCACGTAGCTGTATGCTAATGTTTTGATTACGGCCATAAACTCCGGCCAGATTCGAATAAGGGATCACCACAAAACGATCCAGTGTTTGCCCGAAAACGTTCCCTTTTGGTTCCGTTACACCAATTACAGTATACGGACGGCCTTCAATCCGAATGGTTTTTCCGAGCGGATCTTCAATTTCAAATAGTGCTTCCGATACATCAGCACCAATAATTGCGACAGGCCTGGCATAGTCAATATCTTCCGGCAGGAAATTTCTTCCCTCATCTATAGTGTAGGCATTATTTTCAAGATAGTGTTCGTTGCCTCCCCTTATGCCAATATTCGGCTCAGTTTCCATTTCATTATAGCTAACCCTTGTGGTGCGATAGTTTCGGCTTGGGCCGATTCCCCGAGCAGTATATGTCATATCCTGCAGCCGCTCCATCTGTGCTATGGTAATGTCCTGGCGGTTCCTGTATCTCTCCCAGTCAGTAGGACCCATCTGAATAGCCGGAAACTTTTGGACAGTGACTACATCACCCCCCATCAATCTCAGGGTGTCTTTAAAGTAGGTATCGAGCACAAGCACAGCGGTATTGGCGCTGATGATGGCAAACACACCAACGGCAATAGCCAATAAGGTTAATGATGAGCGCAGTTTATTGGCTCTAATCGAATCAAAGGCCTGTTTAAATACTTCGATTATATTCATGATAACGGATTATTCATATCTGAGTGAATCGATTGGGTCGGACTTGGATGCTTTGCTTGATGGCAGGTATCCGAAAAGAATTCCTACAAATGCACAAATCAGGATGGCATTCAGAACCGTCGTCCAGTCCATATATGCCACAAAGAACTGATTTATCAATTGAGTTACACCTACTGAAAGTGCCACACCTATCACACCGCCTACAAGGCAGATTACAATGGCTTCCATTAAGAACTGGAGTAAAATTTCCCACGGTTTGGCGCCAACAGCCTTTCTGATTCCAATCTCTTTGGTTCGTTCTTTGACCGATACATACATAATATTCATCACCCCGATTCCGCCAACAAACAGTGCCAATCCGGTTAAAAATATGCCGATCCCGTAAATTGCCATTTTCATGCCCTGAAATTCCTGTTCAAAAAGTGCTGCCTGGTTGATCGAAAAATCGTTGTCATCCATGGGGTCGAGCCGGCGTATCTGCCTCATCGCACCGATTACTTCATATTCACCATCTATCATAGCCTCGTCGGAGTCGAACTGTACAGCAAGCTGAATGCCGCTCCTTAAACTGTAAATCGTGCCATAGGCGGTAATCGGCATAACAATCATGTTGTCGAAATCCTCAAGGCCAAGAAAATTTCCGCGGCGTTCAATTGTGCCGATAACGGTAAACCTCTGCCCTCGTATCTGAACCTGTTTTCCAAGCGGATCTTCGTTAGGAAATAACAAATCTGCCACACTGCCGCCCAAAACAACAACCCTCGCCACACGATGAATTTCTGATTCGGTGAAAGCCCTGCCTTCATCAATATTTATACCTGCCGTTTGAAAATAACCGGATGTAACTCCCTGTGTCATCACACGGTCTGCCTGCCTGTCGCGGTAACGGATACTTGTAAAATTGGATGCTGTAGCGGATACTTCAGTGGCGGTAGGCGTTAATTCGCGAAGCTGATCCACATAGGAAAGCTCCATTTCCCGGCGGTTACGGTATTCCCACCAGCGGTATTCACCTCCAAAACCCCAGGGCCATTTTTCAACATATACAACATTCCGACCCAGCATATCCATACTGTCTTCGAAGGCACGGTCAATCCCGTCCGAAATGGTATTCATGGCCGTTACAGAAACAATACCAATAACAATACATGTGGTAGTGAGAATAGCACGTGTTTTATTGGTCCAGATTGCAGAAAATGCAATTTTTGTTCCTTCCAATAAACTGATGAAAAATCTGTTCATGATCGATTCAGACGAAAAGCACTAATAGCATTTTTGGTTGAAATAGTAAATCACCAAAGTTATGATAATTCTTCTATTTTAGGACTTACGGATGAAAAACATTTTCGTTGCATAATTTATTGAAAAAATTTGAACCTTTGCTATTATGAAAATCGATATTCTTGCGTTTGGCGCTCATCCTGATGACACAGAACTAAGCTGCTCCGGTACACTTGCAGCATTGATTGACCAAGGGAAAAAAGTTGCCGTGGTGGATCTGACACGCGGTGAAATGGGATCACGCGGCACACCCGAAATCCGGATGAAAGAAGCTGAGAAAGCAAAAGAAATATTGGGCCTGCATGCCCGGGATAACCTTGGCTTGCCCGACACTGAACTGCAAAATATCCGAGAGTATCAGCTTCCAATCATCGAAAAAATTCGTCATTATCAGCCGCACATCTGTCTTCTGACTGCCCCGGCCGACCGCCACCCCGACCACGGCCATGCCACAACTTTGCTGGTTGATGCGGTTTTTTACAGCGGTTTGAAAAAAATTGAAACCAAAGGCCCGGATGGGAAAAAACAGAAACCGCACCGCCCGGCTCATGTTTTACACTACATGCAGGATCAGCCGTTTGATCCCGATTTTATCTTTGATATTACCAGAACTATTGACCGGAAAGAAAAAGCGATAAAAGCGTTTGCTTCCCAATTTAATGTCACAGATCCCGGTGATGAGCCTGAGACTTATATCTCCGATCCCGGTTTTTTTGAATCGCTGAGGGCAAGAGCGAAACAACTGGGCCATTTGGGTGGTTTTGAGTATGGGGAAGGATTTCTCTATCACAAAAAACCATTCCCGCTGAATGATTTCGATTTTTTGCTAAAAACTTCTCCAAAACGCTAAAAGTACGCCGGACAGCTTGTCCGGCAGGGAAAGACTCTGAACCACATGATAGACCTGAATCAAACATACATCCTGTTTCGATAGCTGCAATCTTTCATGTTAACTGAATTGGTAAGTAACGGGCAAGCTGCCCGTTGTACGTACGCCGGACAGCTTGTCCGGCAGGGAAAGATTCAGAACCACATAAAAACCCTGAATCAAAAGGAATCTTAATCTATTCATCCGTGATTCACCAAGTCCCCCTTTGGTTAAAAAGTTAAGAGCAATAACTTTATTGTAGAATTCTCTGTTTTCAGGAATGTGTTGAAAGATTCACAAACTGGATATGGAAAAACCCAGGAAAAAGCGGATGCTGACGCCATTATAGCTAATATACCTTGACTACTATTTCAGTTGATCTGTGATATTAGCAATGCCTTCCATTTGATCGCGTTCTTTATCGAGGATTTGTTGTGCTTCTTCAGGGGTGATGGGGCTTTTGGGTGTAATTAATGATATGATGATACCGGCCGCCATTGCGCCAATTGTTGCCGGTATGATAGGGTTGCCCCAGTAGTCCGTGCCCCCATCATATAATAAAACGGCTGCAGAAACCACTGAACCCGTTACAAGTGCACCCACAGCGCCCTGCCAGTTAAAACGGGGCCAAAACCTCCCAAGCACCCCGCAGGTAAACATGCCGCTCATTATCGTTGCAATCATATTGGTGATATAGGCAATAATATCATCTGATGTAAGCGCAAGCAGTAACGCCAGGCCAATTACCGCCACCAAAGCTACCCTTGAATATAGAATTACTTTTTCGCGTGAAGGCATTTCCCCTTTCACCATCACATAGAGGTCGCGCATGAGAATGGTAACCCCGGCTATGGCATCGGAGCTGGCGCTCGACATAGTTGCCGATAGCCCGGCAATCAGCACAATCACCCCAACATAAAGTGGCAGCACCTCGATTGCCAAAAATGGGAAAGCAAAATTTCTGTTGGCTAATTCCGGGTTCAGTGCAAATGCGGCCATCCCGATAAGTGCGGGGATAAATGAAAACAAGAGGTATATGCTTCCGGACCAAACAAATGAAGTGCGTGCCGACCGCACACTTTCCGAAGAATAGATACGCTGCCGAAACGAGGGTGTGGCTAAAACCCCAACAGCAATCACCACCACCAGCGAAACGGCATGCAGGCTGCCGATCTGCTGAACCCCCAGTAAACTCGTACTTTCTGGCAGTTGGGCGCTCATTAACGAACTCCATCCTCCGGTTTGTTGAATGGCCAGCACAGCCATCAGCAAAAAGCCAAAGAAAAGAATCACCACCTGGATGGTATCGGTCCACACAACTGCGCTGTATCCACCAATCACAATATAGATGCTAAAACCCAGCGCTACGATTGTTTTAGCTACCCTGAGGTCCATATCAGCGATCCAGGCAAGATACATCCCTCCGCCAAGAATATGTGCACCCAGCCATCCTATGCAGGCAAGAAAAATGAGAAAACCGGTGAGGTTTTTTACGAGCCTGTTTGCGCCTACATAATAAGAGAGTTCTTCGCTCATGGTCATAAACCTGAGCTCGCGGATTGGGGCAAACCACCATGCAGCCAGTAAAATGCCGATTGCACCGCCCAGCCCGTAGAGTGCTCCTCCCCAGCCATTTTCGTACCCAAAGCCAACTGCGCCTATCGACGAACCGGTGCCAACCATGGTAGCCACCGTTGTACCGAGTATTAGAAAAACCGGAAGGCCGCGGCCCGCAAGCAAAAAGTCTTCACCACTCTCCTGCTTTCGGGATACAAACCATCCCAGCCAGATGAGAAACAGGATATAAACTGAAAATGCAACGAGAAATACAGCTGTATTCATAATCTGATTTATTTATCAGCCCCGGATTCGTTGCTATTATTTACAATCATGTTCATTTATATCCTAAAAGCTCGATGGCTCATTTTTTATAACAAACAAGTCCCACCTCAACTTTACAGTCTACCACAAGGTCGGCTACGGATAAGATTCTTGCCGGTGGGTGGCTGCCAAACACTTCTTTAAACACCTTGTTGAATGACTGAAAATACCTCGCATCCGTAAGGATAACCGTTACATGAACCACGTGTTCAGTTCCGTAACCGGCCTCATTCATTATGTCGAGACAGTTTTGAATGGCCAGCCGGGATTGTTCCACCACACTGCCTTCAACAATTTCACCATCTTTCATCGGGGTTTGGCCCGAAACATAAAGCCATCCATCAGCTTCTGCAGCCCGTGAAAATGGGAGGTGCTGTCCTCCCGTGCCTGTGCCCCCTTCGGCTCCGTATCGTTTAATAGACATAAATTTTTATGATTTGATTTATTAGTTAACCAGTTTTAATTACACCAAACATCCTTCTTATGAAACAGACTTCCGAAGTCTTACGGAACCGTTTAAAAAGCCTGAAAGACAAAAAATATCGATCATTTTAAAAAACCCAGAAAGACTTCGAAAGTCTTTTCTTTTTTACTAAGCCGGTTGTAAACCAACCTCATGCTATTTAATTACTTCATATAAACAAATTACTGCCGTGTTATAAATCGGCCCGCTCCTTTTTCTATCAGCCAGCCCGGCTTGTAGCTCAGGATACCATTCACCCATACCCCGTAAATGCCATCGGCCGGTAGTTTGGGTGCCGAATATGTGGCACTATCGCGAATTTCATCAAAATCAAACAAAACCAGATCAGCGTGAAATCCATCGGCAATCAAGCCCCGGTTTTTCAGACGAAATTCCCCGGCTGAAAGGCCTGTCATTTTATGTATTGCTTCCGGCAGGTCAAACAGCCCAAGCTCACGGCAATAATGCCCAAGCACCCTGGGGAATGCCCCCCAAAGCCTGGGGTGTGGAAACGGATCAAGCGGCAAACCATCTGAGCCGATCATCGTGCGCTTGTATTGCAGAATATTCTTAACATCGTCCTCACTCATACAGTGATAAACCGCCCCGCCTGGCATTAGTTTACGGGCGGCATCGAGCAGTGAAATTCCCCATTCATCTGCAATATCATCGAGCATGTTGCCGCTTTTTTCCGGGTGAGGTTCGGACCAGGTAATAAAAATATCGTTTTTATTTGTAACCTGGCCGGGATCAATTGTGCTTGAACTTGCCGAGTAGGGATAGCAATCGCATGCAAACGGATGTGATTTACTTTTCCTGGATATCAGCTCCAGCACCTCGATGCTGCGCCCCCAATTAGCCGCGCCGGCGCATTTCAGGTGCGATATCACCAGCGGCACCGATCCGTGTTTTGCCGTGTCGAAAGCCTCGGTGATAGCATCGAGAATGCCATCGAACTCGGTACGCATGTGAGTTGTGTAAATCCCTCCTGACCTGGCAACTTCCTCAACAAGAGCTTTAACTTCAGCTTCAGGGGCTTCGTACGCACTATCATACGCCAGTCCAGAACTTAATCCAATCGCCCCCTCATCCAATGCCCGGCGAAGTTCTGTTCGCATTTGATCAATTTCGGCTTTTGTTGCCGGCCTGAACAGATCATCCATAACATTGCTGCGTAATGAGGTATGGCCTACCAGTGCAGCCACATTTACCGAGGGATTTGCCCGGTTCACGGCTTCCAAATAATCAGAAAATTCAGGATAGATAAAATCCTCCTTTTTGCCGAGGAGATTCATCGGGTTGGGCGGGTTTCCCTTTAATCTGACCGGGCTTACACTGATGCCGCAATTGCCCGTAATAACAGTTGTAACCCCCTGGCTGATTTTATATTCCATCCCGGGATTGCTGATAACAACCGTATCATCATGCGTATGAACATCGATAAAACCGGGTGCCAGGTAAAGACCATCTACGTCAATTATTTGGTCAGCTTTAGCTGACTTGTCAGGTGATATTACAGAAATGGTGCCTGCTGGTGTAATGGCTACATTAGCCCTGAAAATATCCGAACCACTGCCATCAACAATATTTGCACCGCGTATTAGTGTTTTGAAATTCAAAAAAATTATTCGATGTAGAGATGATTTTACTATTTGAAAATGGTGACTGCCAGGCAGATAATCAACTTATGTTTTCAGACCCTCCCCCGTCCCTTCACTCCGGCGGCCCGAAGCATCGGGCAACGCTGCATGGATGGGAGTTCCTTATCAGCACCTTTTCTAACTTAAAAGTTTTTTTATTTAACATATTAGAATTTACTTTTTGGACAGCCTTAAGTGCTTGAATAATAGTAGTTTATGAGTTAGACCTCTGCGCTTCACAGCGTCCTCAGCGGTTAAAATGTTAAAGGCTATTTTTTCTTGTGGCAATCTATGTTCATAGAAATGTTTTTTGATCGATTTACAAACTGGATATGTCACAAACCCCAAAGCACAAGCGGATACTTCGGCTCCGTTTTGCACAGACGTTTGCACCAGTTAGGGGGCAGATAGCTTTGAATTGAACTCTGCGAGGATCCGCATCAGCAGAACTCTCCCAGGTTTTTTGTTTTTATTTTACAAGATAACCTCTCCAAAACTAAAACCCGCAGTTGAAGTACCTTCTTTTTTTTTCTATTGTCTGTTATGAAAAATAATTAACCTGATTTACTGTCAATGTCCGCAACATTTTTGCTCTCGCTCACCGTCATCAGCATACTTGTACTGCTTGCCCTTATTATTTATTTCAGAATGCAGGCTTTTATTGCCCTGCTTGTAGTCAGCCTTATTGTTGCCGTAGTTGGCGGCATCCCGGTTGGAGATGTAATTGATACCATCCAGGAAGGCATGGGCGGTATTCTGGGATATATTGCCATCGTAATCGGCATCGGGACCATGATAGGCGAAATATTGCGCGTTTCAGGCGGGGCAAAACAAATTGCCGGGACACTGCTTAAAAAATTCGGCGAGAAAAAAGCACCCTGGGCACTTTCACTCATCGGGCTGATTGTAGCCATCCCCGTTTTTTTTGAAGTAGCGCTGATTCTTTTCATCCCCCTTGTTTACGACCTGACCAAACGAACCGGTAAATCCATCCTTTACTATGGAATACCGCTTGTTGCCGGAATAGCTGTAGCACACGCTTTCATTCCGCCAACACCCGGCCCGGTGGCTGTTGCTGCTTTAATTGGAGCCGATCTCGGATGGGTTATTTTCTTCGGTTTGATTGCGGGCATTCCATCGGCAATAGCAGGCGGCATCTTTTTCGGGCGTTACATCGGGAATAAAATTACGATCGGCGTTCCCGAGCACATGATACCCGAGACAGATGATATAGAGGAAAACCTGATGAAAATTCCCGGATTTTTTATATCGGTAAGTGTGATCATCGTACCGCTTGTGCTGATTTTGATGAACACAGCCTCCGGTATCATATTTCCCGAAGATCACACGGCAGCTATCTGGATGTCGTTCATCGGCCATCCCTTTACAGCGCTCATCATTGCCTGCCTGATGGCTTTTCATTTCCTGGGAACGCGGCTGGGATTCACACGCGATCAGATTCAGGAGGTGGCAACAAAGTCGATGCAGCCGGTGGGAATGATTATTTTACTGACCGGGGCAGGCGGCGTATTCGGCAGGGTTTTGGTAGAAGCCGGTGTCGGCGATGTTTTGGTTGAAGTGATGGCATCAACCGCACTCCCCGTTGTTCTTTTTGCCTTTATTGTCGCTACAGTTATCCGCGTAGCACAGGGGTCGGCTACGGTGGCTATGGTAACTGCAGCCGGATTGATTGCCCCGATTATTGATGCAGTTGGATATTCCGCACCGTTGGTTGGCTGTGTAACCATCGCTATTGCCTGCGGCGCCACCGTATTGTCTCACGTAAACGATTCCGGGTTCTGGCTGGTAAAAGAGTTTTTCGGTATGACGGAAAAGCAAACGCTGATGTCGTGGACCATCATGGAAACCATCATAGGTGTAACCGGCGTTTCGATTGTGCTTTTGATTAGCATCTTTTTGTGATCGTGTAAAAGAATCGCGATGGGTGGAAGTTATGCCCAATATCAAACTACCCTGATGAAAGTACGATATCTGCGCAAGGAAGTATTTTAGCGTAGTTGAGCGGAGAGGGAGGGTCAGACTACGCTAAAGCTTCGTCTGATAAAATTCGTTTCTTTAACACTGCTCTTCCTGACCCCGTCTTAAAATATTTCTCCAGCTCTCTTGCTTTCTTCTCAGTTTTTACTGCTATATATGCGTTCAGTTCAAATGGTGCATACGCTTTCGTTGACTTATTTACTCCCCTGTTATGCTCATTGAATCGTTTTTTCAGATTATCGGTTGACCCAACATAATTCCAATTATGCCCTTTACTCTTTAAGACATACACGTACCACATCACTATTTAATCGAATTTTGAAGATTATAAACTATTCCGGCACTCGAAATCCTTAACATAGTTACGTTCATCGGCTCACAGACAAGCATTTGGCACAATCGGACGCTTGCGCCAGATAGTGAGCTTCTCAGCGTAGTATTGCCTGCTCAACGAAGCTTCAGCGCAGTTGAGCGGAGAGGGAGGGATTCGAACCCTCGGTATCTCGATAAAGATACACTCGCTTTCCAGGCGAGCCCATTCGACCACTCTGGCACCTCTCCTTTGCGAAGCTTCAAAGATAGCGGTTTGGTCTGCTACATTCAACGACTTTAGGCACGAACTTTTTACTGCTGTCTTGTCAACCTAACAATGCCGGGTGAGACCTGACAGGTTTAGTTCGATATTACAAACATCTTATAAGCTTACCGTGTTGGAACCTACCAAGTGTTTATCCCAACATATGAAACTTGACTAAACACTGCTTTCAATCAATAATT
>SLPZ01000169.1 GCA_007131725.1 Balneolaceae bacterium | reverse complement strand
GATTTTAAATCCCGAACCATCGCCATTTTCAGTAAATCATACCGTTCATCCATCTCTTTGGTTACACTCTGCAGGGTTTCGAGGGCGGCATCGGTGTCGGTAACAATCGGCTCCTCTGAACCAGGCAGAACTGCCAAAAAATGGTTTTGAATATTGCGATACAGCGAAAGTTCTATTTTCTTCGGATCGATCAGAATAAATTTCAGGTCATCCGGATGACATTTGTACAGAAGGCAGGTAATGATTGTGTTTATTCCCACCGTTTTACCTGAACCCGTTGCGCCTGCAATCAGCAGGTGCGGCATGCGGGTCAAATCCACCATAAACACTTCGTTTTCAATGGTTTTCCCCATTGCAACCGGCAGCTCAAAATGGGTATCAACAAACTTCCTTGTGTTTATGATGGTTTTTATGAATACGGTTTCTCTTGTTTTGTTTGGCACCTCAATCCCCACGGCCGACCTCCCGGGAATCGGGGCAATTATCCGCAGGCCGTGTGCGGCAGTCGCCATCTTTAAATCGTTGGCATAGCTTTCAATCTTGCTGATTTTTACATCCGGTGCCGGTTCAATTTCATACAGCGTAACGGTTGGCCCCACAATGGCATTGATGCTCAAAATTTCAATTTTGTGACGCCGAAGCTTTTCAAGAATAATTTTCTTGTTAACCTTGATCTCTTCAAGATCTACCTCGTTGCCTTCGTTTGGCGGAGTGTCGAGCAGGTCAATCCCCGGAAATTTGTACTTAATAACGGGTATCTCTTTGGCTTTCTGCTTGTTTTGGCGGTCCAGTTCCCTGGCATCGGCTTCTTCATCGCCCTTGCCCACATACACAGAAATCTCTACATCGTCATCATCCAGTTCAGTTTTTATTTCTGCTTCGTTCTCAGAGCCTTTTTCCAGAACAGCCCGCGGCGGTTTCTTTTGCAGCTCGCTGCTCTCCCGGCGGCGTTCCTGTTCGCGGAGGCGGTCTTCTTCCTGAGAACGTTCTACAATAGAATCGATGGAATAATCTTCGGTTCCATCACCGTTATTTTCGGCGCCGGCTCTTCTTTTCTGTGCCTCATCGGCTTGCTGCCTTCGCCTGATGGCATCAGCCCGCTGCCTCTCCTGCCTGTCCGATTCCCGTTTGGCTTTGTAACTGCTGAACCAGCTTTTCGGGCGTCCTAATGTTTTTTGAAGATCCCTGTCAACCAGAATCAGAAGTGAAACAAAAAGCAGCACGATCAAAATAATGACAGATCCAATGCCCAGAATATTTTGCAGAATTCCTGCGAACAAAATTCCCGAATTACCGCTCCAGGCCACGGAATAGGCCTCATATTCATTATAAAACCATCCGGCTATCGTAGAGATCAGCACAATCATCCATAAACCGTACGCCAGTGGCCAGTTGAGATCACTGAGAACATTATTTTTGAAAATATACCAGCCTGCAGCAAAAATCATGACCGGCAAAATAATGCTTGTATAGCCAAAAAGAATATTTACAAACAGGTACGAAATGTAAGCCCCGGCCACACTGAGCCAATTGTTTACCTGAAGTGCGGGACCCTGGTCAATTCTGAAAAATGAATCGAATGAGAGGGATTTTACAATGGCATAGTCACCGGGATGATAGGAGGCAATGCTGAGCAACAGCAGCACAGATATTGCCATGGTTAGAATTCCGGCAACCTCCATTTTTCGTTTATAATCGAAGCCGCTGAATAAGGTATTTGAACGTTTGCTTTTAGCCATTTTTAAGGGTGATCATCCCTTCTTTTAAACGGGGTATGACATCGGTTATATCAATCTGGCAGCAGTAATCAATATCATCCGTTGCTTCCAATTCATTTAACCTGGCAGCATGGTTCGATTGATGTACCACTGACGTTACATCATCACCATACTTATCATAAAGGCCAAATGCAACTTTTGCCCCATCTCTTGAGCTGTCGGGCAGCTCACCATCACTTAACAGGTGAATGATATTGCCTGCAAGCAGCATATCTTCGAAAGCGAGCCTTCCTTTCCATCCGGCACAAATCAACACAATATCTTTCGTTTCTTCTTTGAGTGCTTTTAAAATAGCATTCACATTTAAAAATGAAGCGATATACAGATTGGATGACCCGATTGATTTTTTGATCGCTTTTGTACCGTTTGTGGTGTTAAATATGAGCTTTTTTCCACCTACCACTTCCGGGGTGTATTCACGAGGAGAGTTGCCCAGGTCGTAGCCTTCAATCTTTATGCCATCTTTTTCTCCGCACAGCAGGTAATTTTCAGAATCTACATTTTGTGCAATTTTACTTGCCTCGCCCATGTCACTTACGGGAATAATTGCCTTCGCTCCGTTCATAAGGGCGGTTACAATTGTTGATGAGGCCCTTAGCACATCAATTACCACCACAGCTTTGTCTCTCAATTCTTCTTCCTGAAATGAATTAAGTGAAAAAAATACGTCAAGTGTTTTTAAGTTTGCCATCCAAGAATTTAATTATTTTTTAAGGAATGGTGGTTTTTTCACAACTGCTTCCACCGGTTTTTTTCTGATGTTTATGTAAATCTTTTCATTTTCTGAAGAATTTTCGGGAGGTACATACCCCATACCTATTCCTATATTCAAAGAAATGGATTGTGTTCCGCTGGTTACAAATCCAATAGTTTCTCCTTTCTCATTGTCGATATCGTAACCCTGACGCGGTAATTTACGGGGTTTCGTTACCTCAAAACCGATCAGCTTTTTATCAACTCCTTTTTCTTTTTGTTCCAAAAGTGCGTCTCTTCCGATAAAATCGCCTTTGTCTAATTTGGTGAGCCATCCCAGGCCGGCTTCCAGTGGCGTAGTGTCTTTGGTGATGTCATTCCCGTAAAGAGCAAATCCCATTTCAAGGCGCAGAGTATCGCGCGCGCCGAGTCCGGCGGCTTTCAATCCAGCTTCCTTTCCTGCCTTCATCAATTCAGTCCAGATTTTTCCGGGGTCAGATTTCGCAGCATCGATGTACAGCTCAAACCCTTTTTCACCGGTATAGCCCGTTCCGGAAATAATCACCTCATCCTGTCCGGCCACACGGCCAGTTGTGAACCTGTAAAACCCGATTTCATCCACTTTAACGTCAGTTAGTCTTTGCAAAATTGCAGGCGATTCAGGCCCCTGGAGTGCGAGCAGTGCAACAGAATCCGACCGGTTTTCAATTTCTGCACTCATGGTGTTGTGTGAGGAAATCCATTCGAAATCTTTTTCGATATTCGACGCATTTACCACCAGCATATACTCATTTTCATCGAGCATGTAAACAATAAGATCGTCAACAATTCCGCCGGATTCGTAACACATGGTGGTATACTGCGCTTTTCCCGGTTCGAGTTTGGAGGCATCATTTACCGTTACTTTTTGAATGAGATCGAGCGCATGAGGACCTCTAATAAAAAATTCGCCCATGTGAGATACATCAAACAACCCTGCCTTTTCTCTAACCGCGATGTGCTCCTGCTTGATGCCTTCGTACTGGACAGGCATTTCGAACCCGCCAAAATCGATCAATTTTGCGTTCAGTTGTTTGTGTTCGTTATATAATGGCGTTTTTTTCAGCATATTTGGAAATCGTTAGATGGAGCTGGATAAATATCAGCGGTCTGTCTCGGATAAAAGTAGTATCAGAAAAATAGTAAGTTGATTTCTTGCACGGTCAAATTAGTAAATAACGTCTGCGATCTCCGAATTTTAGTTTTTTATTATTTGCAGGTAAAGTTAATCAATCTCATGAACTTAAAACAAGATAAACGAAACGTTCCGTTTTAATATACCGTTTAGATTGCTTCATATTCTGAGTATCTTCAAAAGTTAACAATTTCAGTATCCCAAAACACAGTTTATGTCTATTCACAAAGAACAGATTAAAAGTGCCTTAAGCCAAGTCATACATCCTGGATATAAGAAAGATCTGATCACCCTGGATTTAATACAGGATCTGATTACGCAGGAAAAGTATGTTTCTTTTACACTTGAACTTCCCCGTAAGGATGATTCTCTTGCTCATCACCTGAAACAGGAATGTACAAAAGCCATTCAGAAGTTTGTTGATTCCGAAGCCGTGATTGATATTACTGTTGGAATCAATATATCGCGCCAACGCGATCTGGACGGCGATGACGGGCAGGCAGGCCAACAACAGCAGCAAGCCCCGCAACAGCAGCCCATTTTGGAGGGTGTGAAGAATGTAATTGCCGTGGCATCAGGCAAGGGTGGGGTTGGAAAATCTACCATAGCCGCCAACCTGGCTGTAGCGATGACACAAACCGGAGCAAAAGTCGGCCTGCTGGATACCGATATTTACGGGCCAAGTATTCCCACCCTCTTTGGCGTAACCGAGCGGCCTAATGTAACCACGCAGAAAAAACTGGTGCCAATTGAAAAACAGGGTGTTCACCTGGTTTCGATGGGGTTTTTGGTGGATACCGATCAGGCCATGATCTGGCGCGGGCCGATGGTTACCAGTGCCGTAAAACAGTTTATGCAGGAAGTAGCCTGGGGCGAACTGGACTATCTGATTCTTGACCTGCCTCCCGGCACGGGAGACATCCAGCTAACCATTGTTCAAACCGTACCGCTGACAGGGGCTGTCATAGTTTCAACTCCTCAAAATGTTGCCCTTGATGATGTTCGAAAAGGTGTGGCGATGTTTAATAAAGTGAATGTACCCGTGCTCGGCATCGTCGAAAATATGGCTTATTTTGTGCCCGATGATGCCCCTGAAAAAAAATATTATATCTTCGGCAAGCATGGCGCCCGTAAACTGGCTAATAAACTGGATGTGCCGTTTCTTGGAGAAGTGCCTCTGCGAGAACAGGTGCGCGAAACCAGTGATACCGGAACTCCAATTGTGGCTGCAAGCCCATCATCACCGGCCGCAATCGGACTGAAAGAGATCGCCAACAGAGTTCAGCAGGATCTTACACTCATAAAACAACAGGAAGGAGGCGGTTCCAAAATTGATATAAAAATCAGGCCGTGATATACTATTGATGGGAAATTCTAAAGAAGAAAAAAGGAAGAAACGAAAACGCTCTCTCATTGAATGGGGTGTAATTCTTGCTGTGATTTTACTGCTTTATGTAACCGGTTGGCACACCCAGGTGCTTGGCACACTGCAGCGGGGACTACTGGCTACCGGCCTCATCAAACCTTCGGTACCCGAACTTACACAGGATTTTCCCGTGGCAAGTATGGATTTCTATTTTGCCGATAAAAACGGCACGGTTCAGTCGCTGGAAGAATACCGGGGCGATGTGATTTTCATCAATGTATGGGCTACCTGGTGCCCGCCCTGTATAGCAGAAATGCCCTCCATCCAATCCCTTTATAACAATATGCAAGGGGTTGATAATGTTACATTTCTTCTGATTTCGATGGATGAAGAATTTTCCAGGGCAGAGGAGTTTATGGCCAGGCGAAATTTTGATTTACCGATCTATCATTACCGGTCAAGATCTATCGAGGCATATCCCAGCAGTGTGATTCCCACTACGTATGTGATCTCTCCTGACGGCAGGCTGGCACTGGAAAAACGCGGGCTGGCTAAATATGACACGCCCGAATTTGAGCAGTTTCTTTACGATCTATCGCAAATCTAACCAATTGCAAAAATTTTTCAATCACTTAAAAAACATTAGCTTACCAGATTCGGCAACATCATCCACAATAATCCGGTATATATAGATTCCGCTGGAAAGCCCCTGCATATCCACCTCCACTGCGTAGCGGCCTGAATTTTGAAAACTCTGAACCAGCGACTGCAAATGGTGCCCGTTAATGGAGAAGAGATCGAGTGAGACATCGGCATCTCTGGAAATGGCATACGGTATTGTTGGATTGGGCGTAGTGGGCACCACCGGATTGGGATAGCTCTGGTCGAGTTTTACAACCTGGTCTTCCTCAAGTGCCTCTCCTTTCAGCGACATTGTGAT
>SLPZ01000289.1 GCA_007131725.1 Balneolaceae bacterium | reverse complement strand
TGGTGTCTCCGGCGGGCTGCCAGTTATCTCCCTGATCATCTGAATAGAACACCTGAACCGCCCCGTCCGTATCTCCGCTGAAACCGGAATTGGCTCCCCAGAAGCTGATCAGTGAAGCTCCTTCCGGGTAATCGAAGAGCATTTGAATGAAGCCGTCGCGAATTCGAACGGATCTTTCACCGTTAAAACGGTCTCCATCGGCACTTCCAACCAGGGCATCATCCAGCAGCCACTCCCCTGTCGAAAATTCAACCACTCCGGCTGCATAGGCATTTTTGGAACCTTCTTCAAAATCTTCAAACAGTTGAGCAAGGCCTGAAGCAGGAATGAAAAATATCAGCAGTAAAACGGAAAAAACAGATCGCATGCAAAAAGGAAAATAGTAGAAAACGTGACAGAAAAGATAAGAATTATTGTTTTCGAACAAATGGTGATACTGCTATATCATGGTTGCCGGTAATTAACAGTTGATAGTAGGCAGTTGACAATTCATTTGGAAATATCTGAATGGCAATAGATCTTCAAAACAAATAAAAACAGCTTTTAAACCTTATGAAAACCAATTATTAATGTTGTCAAACTGCCTACTGCTAACTGTCAACTCAAGTTACACCTTCTAAAAAATTCAAACTTTGATACCCATAATATTTCCATCAGAACCGAATTTTTTCAACAAATTCACCTTACTTCACCACCAGATTAACAATCCGGCCGGGCACGAAAATTTCTTTGATGATAGTAGTTTTATCAAGATATCGAATGATATTTTTTTGCTGTTTGGCCAGGCCGATCACAAACTCTTTATCTTTTTGTTTATCGGCAGGTACGGTGATATTTGCACGGACTTTACCATTCACCTGAACGGGAATTTCAACCGACTCTTCCACCAGGAACTCTTCCTTAAATTGAGGCCAATCTTCGTGTGCAAGGCTTTGCTTATGGCCAAGCCGGTTCCAAATCTCCTCGGCTATGTGAGGTGCAAAGGGTGAAAGTAATATTAAGAATGGTTCGGCTACTGAGCGGGGTACGTTTTCCCAGCTGTTGGCTTCGTTAACGAAGATCATAAGAGCAGAAATAGCCGTATTGAACCGCATATTTTCGATATCCTCTGTCACTTTTTTGATGGCTTCATGCAGCACTTTCAACTGCTCAGAGCTGGGATTATCTTCTGAAATGTTGATTTTTTCTTCTTTATTTTCCCCGAAAAACAGCCTCCAGGTCCGGTTCAGAAAGCGGTTCACTCCTTCCACGCCTTTGGTGCTCCAGGGTTTAACCTGCTCCAGCGGCCCCATAAACATTTCGTAGAGGCGCAGGGAATCAGCGCCGTATTTCTCCACCACATCATCCGGATTGATGACATTTCCGCGGGATTTCGACATTTTGTGAGCTTTGGAATCAACCATGATTTCAGTGCCTTTCATCACAAAACGCTCTCCTTTTTTCTCCACATCATTTTCAGACAGTTTTACACGCTTCACTCCTTCAGTTTTGGCCGCTTCTTCCGCACTGATAATTTTCCCATCTTTTTCGTAAGCGGTGTATTCAACTTCACCTAAAATCATACCCTGGTGAACAAGTTTCTGAAACGGTTCTTTGGTGGATACCACGCCGCAGTCGTAGAGCACTTTGTGCCAAAAACGCGCATAAAGCAGATGGAGAACCGAATGTTCAGAACCGCCAACGTAGAGATCGACAGGCATCCAGTATTTTTCTTCATTTTGATCTACCGGCCCGCCGTCAAAATCCGGGCTGATATAGCGCAGGTAATACCAGCAGGATCCTGCCCACTGCGGCATTGTGTTGGTTTCGCGCAGTGCTTTTTTTCCGGTTTCGGGATCGGTGGTTTCCACCCAATTTTTTGCTCTTGCCAGCGGCGGTTCCCCGGTTTTTGTCGGCTGAAAATCATCCACATCGGGCAGTGTTACCGGCAGGTCTTTTTCGGGAACAGGCTTGGGTTCACCGTCAACATGAATAATTGGGAACGGTTCTCCCCAGTAGCGCTGGCGCGAGAAGAGCCAGTCACGCAGCTTGTAGTTTACACTCTTCTTGCCAACGCCGTTCTCCTCAAGCCAGTTGATAATTTTTGTCTTGGCATCGGTAATATACAGGCCATCTAAAAAGTCGCTGTTTATGGACGGGCCATCTCCCGTAAACGCGGTGCCTTCAAAATCATCAGGCGGCTGAACGGTGCGTACGATTGGGAGGCCGTACTGTTCGGCAAACTCCCAATCGCGCTCATCTTCGCCCGGCACTGCCATGATGGCCCCGGTTCCGTAATGTGCAAGGACATAATCGGCAATCCAGATGGGAATTTCTTTACCGTTGGCCGGGTTAATGGCATATCCTCCGGTAAACACACCCGATTTTTGTTTACTTAAATCCTGTCTTTCCAGGTCAGATTTTTGTTCTGCGTATTCTTTGTACTTAGCCACCTCCTCTTTTTGTTCGTCAGTAGTCACTACATCAACCAGGTAATGTTCGGGAGCCAGTACCATATAGGTGGCGCCGAAAATGGTGTCGGGCCGTGTTGTAAACACACGGATTTTTTCTTCATGCTGCGGAACTGCAAAATCAATTTCTGCACCAATGGATTTTCCGATCCAGTTTCGCTGCATTTCTTTGGTTGATTCGGGCCAGTCCAGGCCTTCGAGGTCTTCAAGCAGCCGTTCGGCATAGGCGGTAATTTTGAGAACCCACTGGCGCATTGGCCTGCGGATTACGGGGAACCCGCCTACTTCGCTTTTACCGTCAATCACTTCCTCATTTGCCAAAACAGTTCCCAGTTCCGGGCACCAGTTTACCGGTTCTTCCGATTCGTAAGCCAGCCCGCGTTCAAAAAGTTTCAGAAATATCCACTGCGTCCATTTATAGTAGTTGGGATCAGTGGTGTCTACTTCACGATCCCAGTCATAAGAAAAACCGAGCATTTGAAGCTGTTCACGAAAAATTTTGATGTTCTTTTCGGTGGTCTCTCTCGGATGGGTGCCCGTCTTAACGGCATATTGCTCGGCAGGCAGCCCGAATGCATCCCAGCCAATTGGGTGCAGCACATTGAAGCCCTTCATTCGCTTGTAGCGGGCGAGAATGTCGGTGGCCGTGTACCCTTCCGGATGCCCCACATGCAGGCCCGATCCGCTCGGGTACGGAAACATATCAAGAATGTAATATTTTGGCTTATCCTTGTTTTCTGGTGTTTTAAAGGTTTTATTTTCAAGCCAGTATTTTTGCCACCTGGGTTCAATTTTGGAAGGATCGTAAGTACTCATTTAGTAAAATTTCTTTCTGTAAATCTTTTTCTGAAGCGTTCACTCATTTTTGATTTCAAAAAGCTGAACAATTTTGAAATATAAAGAAATTTGAGGTTGGAAAAAGGTAGACTGGCCGAGTCAAAAATTATGCAATATGGTGTTTTTTTAGATGAGTGTCTGATAAAGAACTAATGAAACTGTACAATATCCATAAATCTTCTCTTTTTGTTTTCCCCTCTGCGGGATATATTCCATGCTGATATATTTTCTAAAGGGGAATACTTTTTATATGATGAATGAACCATCGTTTCTGCCTAACCATGCAGGCTGGATTGAAGTTATTTGCGGCGGGATGTTCAGCGGAAAAACTGAAGAGCTGATACGCAGAGCACGCCGGGCACACATTGCCGGACAAAATGTTGTGATCGTAAAACCTGCTGTCGACAATCGTTACAGCAATAGTGAAGTGGTTTCTCACGATGAATCTTCCCTGCCGGGCATTACGGTGGATACGGCTGATCAAATCATTCTTCTCACTTCTACTGCGCGTGTGGTTTGTATTGACGAAGCCCAGTTTTTTGATAAACGGATTGTTGAAGTATCCAACACACTTGCCAATGACGGAAAACGGGTAATTATAGCCGGGCTTGACATGGATTTTGAAGGAAAGCCTTTTGAGCCTATGCCGCAATTGCTTGCCATTGCAGAATACATAACCAAACTGCATGCCATCTGTGCCGAAAGCGGCATGTTGGCAAACTTCTCGCAGCGTATAGTAGAAAGCAGTGACAAGGTTTTAGTCGGAGAAAAAGAATCCTACGAACCAAGGGCACGGCACTGTTTTCGCCCCCCTACAGATAAAAAGCGCGGCAAACCTCTGCCGCCAATCAATCAAACAATTCAAAACAACGATAATAAAGCAGAAAATTAGATGGACATAATCAGAGGCGCTATTGGAATGGCCGTTATCATCGCAATTGCGGTGGCATTCAGCAATAACCGAAAAGTGATAAACTGGAAATTGGTAGGAACCGGCCTTGGAATTCAGTTTATCCTGGCCATTTTTATCCTGAAAGGCGCCGTAATGGCCGAATATTGGTCCCCTCTTGGATGGCCGAAAGCTTTCTTTAGCTGGGTATCCAGCTTTTTTGTGATAGTGTTGGATTTTACCACGGCTGGGGCAGAATTCATTTTCGGTGATCTTGCCAAAAGCCCTGGCATGGAGGGAAGCCTGGGGAATTTCTTTGCATTTCAGGTTCTTCCCACAATCGTCTTTTTTGCTTCATTAACAGCCATTCTCTATCACTACGGAATTCTGCAATGGGTGGTGAGTGCCATGTCGAAGGGAATGCAAAAAGTGATGGGGACTTCCGGTGCTGAATCACTGTCCGTGATTGCCAATATTTTTGTGGGCCAGACAGAGTCGCCGCTTGTCATCAAACCCTACATCGACAAGATGACAAAATCTGAGCTGCTAACTATTATGACAGGCGGTATGGCAACCATTGCCGGCGGTGTGATGGCAGCTTACGTACAGATGCTGGGCAACTCTTATTCAATTGCGCATGGCGTACCGCTTGATGTAGGGCGGCTAATGTTTGCTGAACAACTGCTTGGCGCAAGTTTGATGGCCGCCCCGGCAGCACTGGTCATTGCAAAAATTATTTTCCCGGAAACATCGGAGCCGGTTACAAAGGGTGATGTAAAAATGAGTGTTGAAAAAACCGATGCCAACGGCATTGATGCAGCAGCATCGGGTGCCGGAGTCGGGCTGAAACTGGCCGCAAATGTGGGCGCCATGCTTCTGGCCTTTATCGCACTTTTGGCAATGGGGAACTACTTTTTATACGAAATTGGTGAGATTACAGGGCTGAATGCTGCTTTTCCCGATTTTGAGCTGACCATAGAATCCCTGCTCGGCTGGGTCATCGCACCCATCGCCTTCCTGGTTGGAGTGCCCTGGGTTGATGCCGTAAATATGGGTTCATTGTTAGGTACCAAGGTTGTGCTGAATGAATTTGTGGCCTATCTGCAAATGGCCGATATGGTTGAACAGGGTATATTAACACCCAAAACCATGACCATGGCCACGTTTGCACTCTGTGGTTTTGCCAACTTCTCCTCCATCGCCATACAGATTGGTGGTATCGGAGGTCTCGCCCCGGGAAGAAAATCCGAGCTTGCCAGCTTTGGGCTGCTCGCCGTACTGGCAGGGTCGCTTGCCAACCTGATGACTGCAACAATTGCCGGAATGTTATTTTAAAGATTGCAAAATTTACATCAGTTTATAAGACTGCCTCATTAAATCCGTTCAAACATCATTAAATCTAAAAACAATCAACTAATCTCAATGAAAACAGGTTTATTACTGCTTGGTTTCATCCTCATCACAGCAAACGGTTTTGCACAGGAATCACAATCAACAGAATTTGATACCTCTGCAACAATTGCGGAAATTGACGGTGAACCCATCACACTGGGACAGCTTATCGCCAGTTTTAACCAAAACCAGGATAGTGAAGAACTTACGGCCGAAGAGCTCGTTGACTTTTTGCCTTCATTTGTAGATTACAAATTAAAATTAAGAAAAGGCCGCAAACTGGGATACCACCAGCATCCCGAAATACTGGAAGAATTCGAACAATTTGGCATAGAAGCTTCGTATATCTACTGGCTCGAGAATAACATCAAACAGGAACAAATA
>SLPZ01000208.1 GCA_007131725.1 Balneolaceae bacterium | reverse complement strand
ATATTATCCGAGTTAATTCGTACCGGCACGCGGTTTACTTCTTCGGTTGCGATATCGAAGCGATAGATAAAGCCGCCGTTTTCAAACACGATGTGATCGCCGCCGATGGACGGAAACTTGATGTCGAAATCTTCAAAAAAGGTGAGCTGACGCGCTTCGCCTCCGTTCACATCCTGAACCCAAAGATTCATCCGCTGATTTTCATCACGGTCGGAGGCGAAATAGATTTTGTGACTATGCCACATCGGGATAATATCCTGAGAATCGCTGTTGGTGAAGTTAATGGTCTCACGGCTCTCGAAATCGTGAATCCAGACGTCATCTGCCATCCCTCCGCGATATTTTTTCCAGGTACGGAATTCACGAAAAATACGATTGTAGGCCATTTTTGAACCGTCAGCAGAGTAGGAAGCAAAGCCACCGCGGGGCAGCGGCACTTGTTGAGAGATATCGCCATCGCGACCTGCAAGAAATAGCTGTCCCTGAAAGGCATTGAACGAGCGCTTTCGCGAGCGATAGAGCACTTTATCTTCTGAAGGATGCCAGCCTATCACAATGTTATTCGGTCCCATACGATCGCCCACATCATCGCGGCCGAGCGTTGCGGTGATGGTAAGTCGCTCGGGCTCTCCACCATCGGCCGGTATCAGATAAACCTCGGTATTTCCGTCGTACTGGCCCGTGAAAGCAATTTCATTTCCATCGGGAGAAAACCGCGGGAACATTTCAAAGCCTTTGTGATTGGTTAGTTGCCGTGCAACGCCGCCTTCCATATCAACGGTGAATAGATTACCGGCGTAAGTAAATACAATTTGCTCACCATTGGTAGCCGGAAAGCGAAGGAGTTGGGTTTCATCATCTTGCGCAAATAAACTATGTATTGGAAGCAGAAAAAATAGCAGTACTGTTAATACAAGAAGTGCTTTAAAACTTTTTATTTTCATAATTTTTTAACTCTGTTATGGGGTTTGAAATTTATCAAAGCTATTTGCAGTCAAGTTAAGTAACGTTTCGTGAAATTACTCTCGCTAAACAGTTAAAAACACTACTATTGGATACTCAGCAAATTTTGTATTCAGGCAAGCTGCTTGCTCAGTCCCAAATCTCATGCCGCCAGTACTTTGGCGGCCTCTCATCCATTACCTCAATGGTGATAAAATCGGTATAGGTTCGGCCATGACGATCTGTACTGGTTACTCGAATGGAGTGCACGCCTTTGGGTAGCACCGGAAGTTCGGCACGCCAGAGATGCATGTTACGATCGGCAATGGAGCCTTGAGGCTGTGGCGGTGCCGGGCCAAATCGTGATCCCCGAAACAGCTCAAAACCCTGTGCCCTCTCCTCACCCAATCGGCTCTGTAACGCAAATCGTGCCACCGAAAGCTGACGCGCCGCGGCAAAAGGATCAGCCCATTCAGCACCAATCCTCAATCCTTCACCTTCACCCTCCTGGGTTCGGGTAAAGTGCAGCTCATCGCCAGTCGGGAGCTCTGCAACAACGCTGGTTTCAGCTGAGCCTGCCCAAACGTTAGCAGTAAGCCAGACTCCTCCTTCAAAGTCTTCAGGTGTCAGAATTTTGGTATCGGGCAGATCGTTGATAGAGAAAGGCGGCACTTCATCCCGCTCGTTACGGTCTTTACGCACCCAATCCATGATCGTATCAAACCAATGGCGAAAACCGGGCGTATTTACACCGATCCATTGGCCTCTGTCGGGGCTAAGTCCAACACCGATATAGCTCTCCACGTAATTTGAACCGCTAAAATCGAGATTCAGGTATCCCATTGGCGCGCCAAGCCGCTGCAGCGCCATCGGTACGCCATCCACATTGAAATCACCCCTAAACCAGGCTCCTGATCCCGCTCCTGCAACAATGTGCCGAAACGGCAGCGGCCCTATTCCTGTCTGTTCATTCCAGCCATCAAATATCTGTCCCGGAGAATGGTTTTCTATGGTATGTGTGTGGCCCGAAAGCGACAGTGCCTCTCTACCTTCAAAAATATCATAAATACGGGTGAGTTCATCCGTCTGATGCTGGCCACTCTGCATATCAACGAAAGAGACAAACGGAATGTGTGTCATCAGTACAATGAGCCTGTCTTCCAATGTGCGTTCCACCAGCCCTTCTAACCAGGTAAACTGTTCTTCGGTGAGGCGTCCATTGTAGCCCGGTCTGTCCTCTCTTGCGCAGTGCATCCTTCCAAGCGCAACCGATTCCTCGCCACAGGGATAATAAATATTATCAAGTGCCACAAACAGAACATTTCCTTTTTCAAAAGCATAATTATTTGGGCCATACATATGCCGCCAGCTGTCAGCTTTATCATCATTGGTACTCGCGTCAAAATCAATATCATGGTTACCGATAACCAGCCATTGCGGTACACCGGTTACCGAGGTTACACCGAGAAAGCGATCCATTAAACCCAGGTCATCCCCCAATACATCGCCAAGGTGGATCATACAGTCTTCGGATTCAAGGCCGTGTTTCACAATGTCGGCAATCACTCCGTCCCGTAACCAGCCAAGCTGTTCATTTGAATAGGTTTGCGGATCTGCAACAACAGCGCAAGTGAAATCATCACCGGCAGCACCATCGCGAATCAATGGAAAATTAACTTCAGACGGAGCAGGTCCTGTATCAGGCAGGCCGCCAAATCGCATCTCGTAGCCGGTACCGCCCTCTTTGTGGATGTAAAAGAATTGTGGAACCAGCCTTTCATCCGTGGGTACTCTCCATCCGGAAGGCTGAACAATGGTCAGGTCCATATCCTCTCTGACCGCTATTTCATACGCGCCGTTGCTGTCAGTTGTAGTCCAGTCAACGCCGTTTGAAACCAGTACGCCGGGAACACCCTCTTCGCCTTCATCGAACGTGCCGTTTTGATTGGCATCATAAAAAACATGGCCACTGATGGTCTGGTTATCAGGCTGCCCTGGAACAATTTCTGGAAAGGCGATCCAGGATTGAGCATGAACAATACTTAGCGTGTACAGAAAAAGAGAGAGTATAATTACCGATGTTTTCAAAAGTAATCTCATAGGAAGTGATTTGTAATAGTTTGAGATGAGTTTTTTAAACTAAAATACACTTTTTAAGTTAACTAAGTGACGTAATCACAAATGTCATTAGATCCAATTTTCAATAAACGGCTTCCCGGAATTTAGTGTAAAACCAAAAAAGCTATTTGTGAAATTTCGTCATTCTGAAGTTTACTGATTTAGATGTTGATTCATCTTGTTCAAAAAATATACCTGTAAGAAAGGCTAATATTTCTACCTGGCATCGGGAATCCAAATTCACTGCGATCGATTCTTGAGAGATGATCTCTGTAAGTTGTATTTGCAAGATTCTCAACTCTTAACGAAATACGGTGCATGCCGTTTGCAGTAAAATTGTATCCTGCGTTGGCATTGATCAGGGTATACCCGTCTGTAGGCAGTTCGTCTTCAACCACACGGGATTGTTCACTTACAAACCTTACGGTACTGCCAATCCACCAGCTTCCGGTATCATAACGGGCATTAACACGGAACCGCTGCGGAGGCATGGTTGGCAGCGGTGTTGAGGAATCCACGCGGCTTCCACGAACGTAGTCAACAATTCCCCCGACCTGCAGGGCATCCGTTAACAGAACGGTAAGCTGGGCTTCACCACCAACCAACTGTGCATCTCTCGCCCTGTATTCATAGATGTCCCATTCTCTGTCTCTGTCATCTATAAAAATATCTCCCGTTGGTTCAAATGCCACGAAATCTGAAATTCGATAATAGAACCCGGCTATTTCCGCTCTTATATTTCTGTTGGCCAATCTAAGGAAAATATCCGTACCAAGACTCGATTCTGTTTTTAGATTGGGATCACCCACTTCAAATACACCTGCCCCAAAGTGTAGGCCATCGGCATAGAGTTCTTCCAATATTGGAAAGCGGTGGGCGCGCGCTATTTGAGCCCCAATTTCAAGACCATTGGTTGGTGTTAGATTCAGTCCAACGGATCCGGACAACGCGGAATTATTTACCGTTTCATCAATATTTGGAAAGAAGTCATTTGTTCGGGTACTTAAAGACTTAGTCTCCCCGCGAATACCAAACTGCAATCTTGCAATCGGGCTGAGCGGAATTTCCTGGTAGGTGAACAGTGCATATGTTTGGCTGTCTACACCGGGAGTAAAGGCTTCATCTCCGCCCACATCTCTTCCCAAAATGTAGAAATTTGCACCGATAATCCCATCATCAAACAGACCAAACGGCTGATGCCTTATTGATAGCGTGCTATTCAAAGCGTACTGCTCGAATTCCAGCTCAATATCTTCATCAATCGATCCGTCCTCTTCAAGTTCCATCTCCACTTCCTGCTGGAACAATCTTGATCCATGAAAGCGTAGATCAACACGATTGAAAAAACGGTCCTGAGTCCATTCAGCACGGCCTTGAATGGTTTGTTGATCCATCCTTATCTCAGCTTCTTCATCCGGATCATCTAATTCTTCTGGTAATCCAAACGTATGATCCAGTGCTGAGAATGAGAGTCCACCGGTAAAACCGTCTGATCTGTAGCTGAGGCCACCGCTGCCTTCAAAATTATTTATCGAAGTTCCCGGAAGTGTTCCGTCAGGAGTTCTCATATCGCCTGCATTTCTGTAGGATAATCTTGCAGTGGATGCCCAGTTATTGCCACCATACTGATACCGCCCAAAACCCGACAATGAATTGTTTACAGATGCTCCTTCAAACGCAGCAGTACCTGTAGAACCGCTATCCCATTCCCTTGGAATATCTGAAGTAAAGATGTTTACAACACCTCCAAGTGCGCTTGACCCGTAAAGCAGGCTTGCCGGGCCCCGAACCACCTCAACACGATCAGCGGCGAGGGGATCAAGGGAAATATTATGATCAGCCGCTGTATTGGATATATCACCCATCCGCTCACCGTTTTCAAGAATGAGCAGACGATCGCCATCAAAACCGCGAATAACAGGCCGTGATGGTGCGGGTCCGAACGAACGCATCGCGATTCCGGGTTCACCATCCAGCATTTCGCCAAACGAGGAAGCCTGCCGCTCCTGAAGCTCCTGGATCCTGTAGGCATTTGCAGGCTGGTATTGAATATTTCTGCCCACCGGTGATGCAGTGACAATCACATCATCCGCACGGATGATATCCGGAGTCAACTCTATAGTAAGTTTCTCTTCAGCCGGGATGGATATATCCAGTGACTTTTCTGAATACCCGACAGCGCGAACAATCAGAATATAGCTGCCTGAATCAAGGTTGCGGAGCGTAAACTGCCCATCAGCATCGGCTGCAACTCCACGGTCAAGCTCCCGGATGAGAACCGTGGCACCGGCAATCGGTTCACCTGTTTCTGAACTGATAACTTCACCCCTGAGGGTTTCACTTGTGTTGAGTGCACCGGCTTCAGAAATACCGGCACCAAATAAAAGCAACACCACAGTAATTAAAATTGTATTGAAATTCATAATGATAAGCTTTTGATTTTTTATTGTTTGAATAAGTAAGCTAAATCAAAAGATTGGCAGGTGGTGCCCGTGCATCAGATAGGTTCACCGATTTACTGGCACCGGTGAAAATGACGATATCAAAAAACGGCACTTTTACAATTACATTGACAAGTTCAACACTTTCTGATATTTCTATTGAACTCAAAGACAAACATAAAGCACAAAGTTCATCATCGGCGTGCGGATGATCATCAGGGTGCTCATGGCTCTCATGATGATGTGTATGGCTGTCATGATCAAAAAGGTCGGAGTGGTCAATAATCAGATGCGCCGGATATACAAAAGCCATACATACTGCTAATGCAATTGTAAAGCTAACATTAATTCGGTTTGATGTGATTATTTCCACTTATACTACTGACTGATTTTCCAAAAACTAAAATTACATATAATTTAGCTTTAGCTAAAATTATTTTTCATAATTCAAAACTTATTGCGTTCAGTT
>SLPZ01000227.1 GCA_007131725.1 Balneolaceae bacterium | reverse complement strand
TCCCTCCGCATTTAAAGCCTCAGCTTCGGTTGGGGCTTTTCTTTTAAATAATCCTGTGATTTATCCGTTTATGCCTTATTAATAACTAATCACACCCATTTTGTAATGTCGAGATATATACACGCCCTTCTTTTATTCGGATATTTTCTTTTTTTTCTATCACCAACCGATGCACTTTCACAGGATACCTTAAGAGTTAACCTCACTGAGTTTTTAGAAATCGGAATTGAGTCATCCGGACAGGTGGCTTACGAGAGCCGGGCGGTTGATCTTGCCGGTAACAGGGCAAGTTCTGCAAGAGCTCAGCGAATATTACCTCAGATTGAACTTCGCAGCCAGCATGGATTAATACCGGGCGTAAAACAACGACCTGACAGCGATCCGCTTCCTGAAGGCCAGCTTTATCTTGACCCGAGGCTGGAAAACGACTGGGAAGACTGGGCCATTTTTACCCGTGCTGAAATAAGTGCAATGCAGCCAATTTATAGCTGGGGAGCTATTTCAAGTGCGGTAAAAGCAGCGGAAGCGGGCGCCAAGGCGGCAGAGTATCAGTTTAGCGCTGTGAAAGCCGAGGCAGAACTTCAGCTCTACGAACTCTATTACAGTTATCTTTTGGCAATTGAAATATCCAGAATTCTTGAAGATGCAAACAAACAGCTTGGAGAAGTAGAGCGCACCATTAGCCGCATGCAGGAAGAGGGAGATCCCGATCTGAAAGAATCTGATGTATTTAAATTTGAAATATTTCAATCAGAGTTTAAGGTTCAGCAAACAGAAGTTGAACAGGGACTCGATTTTGTGAAACGAGTTTGGAATTACGCGCTTCGAGCTGATCCGACGGTGACTTATATTCCGGCTGAAAACTTCCTGGACCCGGTACCTTTTGAACTGCGGGAATTTGAATATTACGAGCAGACGGCAATGCAGTCCAGATCAGAATTAAGAGGTGTGGAATCCGGAATAGATGCACTTAAAAACAGCCTTGAAGCAACTAAAGCGCAGCAATACCCATTCTTTTTTCTTGGAATCACGGGCAGCTATGCCAATACTCCAAACCGTCCGCGGCAAACAAATCCGTTTATCATCAATAACACCAACTATGCTTCCGGGGGAGTAGGTTTTGGTATCAGGCAGAATCTGAATTTTTCATCTTTACGGTCGTCGGTAGAACGGGCTGAAATTGAATACCGGAGAGTAAATGACCTGCATAAGGCAGTATCGGATGGAATAATTCTGGAATTGAATGAACGTTACAGAGAAGCAGTGATAGCAGATGTGAAAGTAACTCAGACCCAGGAAGCCCTCAGAACAGCCAGAAATTGGGTTCGTAATGAACAGTTAAATTACGATATTGGATTTGGAGACATGGAAGATCTTCTGGATGCCGTACAAAAAGAACTTGAACTGCGTTTAGACTTGAAACAAAATATCTTTGATTTGAATAAAAAGATTGCCGCACTTTATAAAGCTGGCGGCTTACCAATAAATCAATTAAGCTTAAATTAAAACATTATGTTTAAAACCTTGATTACTTTTATTACCCTGTTTTTCATGGTATTTTCATCCGTTCAGGCACAAAGTCAGGCTGAAGAAATAAGAAATATCCTGGATGAACGCGACGATGAGATCAAAGAACTGCTTGGGCCGGAAGGTACAGATTACACTCAGGAGCAGAGAGACAGGATTAAAAATATTGTGAATGATATCATCCATTATCGCTCGATGGCTCAGTATGCCCTGGGAAATACGTATGATGAGATCTCAGATGAGGAAAGAGAAGAATTTGTTGATCTTTTTGCAACCATCATCCGGGATAATTCACTGAATCGGCTGGACATCTACAGGGCAGAAGTTACTTACGAAAATATTGAAGTGAATAACGGAAGTGCATATGTTGAAACAATGGCACAACTCGATAATGTAAGAACTTCGGTTGATTATAATTTTGAAAAAATTAACGGAGAGTGGATGATTACGGACATGACGATTGATGACGTTTCAACCGCACAATCGTATAACAGACAATACCAAAATATCATCCGGCGGCACGGATTTGATGCACTCTTAAACAGCCTTCGGAACAGAGCAGCAAGAGCTTCTACATAATACGAATGAATGGGCAATTCTTTCTTTAATAAGAAACTGGCAGATGAAGGATATATTTATGTTACTTATGGAGACCATAAATATCTGAAACATGCTATTGCCAGTGCTGAAACACTGCGCAGGTACGATACAAAAAGGCCAGTTGCCCTGTTTTGTTCAAAAGAACACCAGAACCTGCTTTCCGGAAATGGAATCGAAAATACGTTTACTCATATCTTTGATTTGCCGCCTGAAAATCAATCCATCACGGGTTTCAAGCATAACCTCTTCAAATTTATTCCTTTCAAAAAAAACCTGTATACAGACAGCGATATTCTTTGGTGCAGAAATGCTGACAACTTATGGAAAAGTTTTTCGGGCTATTCGTTCACCATAACGGGAAACCAGATTGCAGATCTTTTTTTCGGAGCAACGAAAGGAGTAGCCATTTTAAAAGACTATTTTCTTGGAAACAGAAATAAAACACTGAAAAATTTTGATTTGACCTATCTGAGCCGGGTACAGGCTGGTATGATCTACACCTCTGATGATGATCTCACAAAAAGAGTTTGTGAACAATCGAAAAAATTTTTTGAAAACCGTGATTTAACCCATTTCAGAAGCCGCAAAGAAGAACAGGGGCGGAATGATGAGAGCTGTGAATGGAGCCTTGCCATGGCTATGGCCAAACTTAAGCTGCAGGTTTACCCCTGGCTGAATGGTTACGAGAGCCCGCAGCTCGATTTTATTGAAGATTACACCACTTACGATGATGAATTTAAAGAAGTTGAGTGCCTGGTGTACAGCAACCGATTTGTTTATGACCTGAAAGCCCTGAAAACCAAATGGCTGCAATCGTTTTTAATTAAACTATTGTCGCTGCTGCCGGGCAAAGGTGACTATCTTTATGTAACTCCATACTGTCTGCATTTTGGCTGGTACCATCAAAAAGAGCCGCTGAATAAATTTTCTGAGAGTTGCTGGCAGAAACACATCAAAAAAAGCTAACTTACAGGGTATTATTTCACTGCTTTTAACGGATTGCGCTGCTATTGCGTAACTGCTCAAATTCTGACACGCACATGAAAACCGTACTGATGATTGCTCCTTATTTTGTGCCCAGGAGACGGGTAGGTTCGCTGCGGCCTTTTAAATTTACAATTCATCTGCAAAAATTCGGCTACAAACCTGTGGTGTTAACCCTCGGCAATCCCGGTGATCGTTTGACAAAGCGAGAGTCTGATTTGTTAAAGGGGATTGATATTATTGAAATTGATCCTCCTTTTGACCGCACTTCCCCTGCACCTGTCAGTAATGGAGACGGTCATAAAGATCCAACCGAATCTTTTTCAGAAAAACTGCTCCTCTGGATCGACAAACATACACCGCTTGATACCTGGATTTATTTATTCAGAACACGATATTCTCAGATTTACTGGCATGCAAGAAAAGTAAGGCCTGATCTGATCTGGGCAACCGGCGATCCCTGGTCGGGTTTATGGCTTGGTGAAAAACTTGCCGCCGATTTATCAAAACCGTTTGTGGCCGATTTCAGGGATCCCTGGACCCTGGCAAATGTAAATGTGAGAAAACGCTCTTATTTTTCATCCGGGATTGATAGTGAATTTGAAAAAAAAGTGATTCATTCTGCCGATAAAATCACATTCACATCAAAAAAAACAGAGAAAAACTATTCCGGACATTATCGCCTGCACCCGAATAAAACCCAGACTGTTTATAACTCATTTGATTGCACGATTAAAGAACACCATGCAGATCCTTCATGGAAGAAGAACAAAAACCCGGATCTGCTGAATCTTATGTTTTTCGGACGCTTCAGGTGGTTAAGCCCGGTTACTCCTGTTGCTGAGGCACTTCACATTTTAAAAAAAGAAAGCCCGTTCGTGGCATCGCAAATTTTGATTCACAGTTTTGGTGAACCAGATCCTGAAAATTATTCAGTGATAAATAAGCTCGGACTTAATAAAAACTTTGTTTTTCATGATCCTGTGGTTCCTGAAAAAATGCTTTCGGTTCTGAAAAGTGCAGATATGCTGCTTTTAAGTACAAATGAAGAGAGAAAAGAAATTATTCCGGCAAAATTGTGGGATTATCTTTCCGTGGAAGTACCCATTTTTTCGATCGCACCCAATGGTGAAATTGAAGAGATTCTCATGAGAAGTAAATCCGGTATTCAGGTCTATCCCGACTATAAAAATGAGATTGCAGAACTGCTGGGCAGTTTTGTAACAGCCAAAAAAAATGATGATTCCATTTTTTCTATGGATGCCGATATGCCGGACCGGAATATCTATGAAGCCAGTCACACAACAAAACAGCTTGCTACCATTTTTGATGAAATAATCAATAATGCCTGAGCCATCCCAAAATCTAACTGAAAAAACGGGAGTCGTGGTTTTTGCCAGAATCATCACCACGGTGATTGATCTCACGATTGTCATCGCCACGATTCAGATTCTGTCCAAAACGGATTTTGCAATTATCGGTTATTTGCTGATGGTGCACGAAGTTGCCCGGAACCTGGCAACGCTGGGATTTCCCGAGAGCGTATTCTACTTTTTTGAACGGGTGGGAGGCAGCGCCAAAAAAGGTTTTATGCTGCAAACAACGGCAATTCTGTCTGTAACCGCCGTAATAGCCGGCCTTTTTATTTTGGTTGTCAGCTATTTTGCCCCGGTTTTGCTTGCCGAGTGGGATGCGGAAAGTATCCAAACAGTTCAAAACCTGCTGCCGCTGATGGCTTTGGCAGCCATTTTTGAAATTCCCACCTGGCCCGTTACCAATGTGCTTTTGGCTATCGACCGGCAAAAGCAGTCTGCCTGGTTTGAGATGATCACAAGCGGACTAATCCTCTTGCTGCTCGTAGGCCCGTTAGCTTTAGGATTCGGATTGGAAATTGCCATTTACGGCCTGGTAGCTTATTCACTGATCCGCTTTGCGGGTTCCTGGATTTGGCTGAAACTGGTGATGCCGGAAGGCAAACTATCCGATTCAAAAATTTCGCTGAAAGAGCAGGTGAATTTCTCTGTTCCACTCGGACTCTCTTCACTTGTAAACAAAATCAATCGGTATGCCGACAAATTTGTGGTATCAGTTTTGCTTCCGGCCGCTGCTTACGCAGAATATACGATTGGTGCACAGGAGGTTCCAATTATTCGGGTGATTCCGTTTGCTGTTGGTTCGGTACTGATCAGCCGCTATGTGGCTTTCCAGATTGAGGATAAAAAAGAAGAATTGCTCGCCCTTTGGTACAAAGGTGTGGAGAAGGTCAGTCTGCTTGTTGTTCCGTTGACGATCCTGTCCATCATAATTGCATCAGATTTGATCTCGCTTGTTGCCGAATCGGAAGGCACGGATTACCGGAACTCCGTTGTACCTTTTATGATCTACAATTTGATTGTACTGCTTCGTGTTACCAATTACGGTAGCTTGCTCCAGGCATTCGGTGATACAAAAGGTGTTTTTTATCTGAGTCTGAATCTTGTAATCGCAAATATCCTGCTCAGTGTGCCTCTTACAATTTATTTTGGGATTACCGGCACGGCTGTGGGTACGCTTATTGCCAATGTTTATAACTGGATCATCACCCTGAAGAGGATTGGCGGCCACATGGAGCTTCCGGCGCATAAAGTACTGCCGTTTCCGTATTATCTGAAAGTACTGGCGACCGCTTTGATGGTGGGAATACCAGTCTGGTACAGCCGCTTTTTGTTGATTGATGTCACAAACGACATTCTTGGATTGGCCTACAGTATTTCCCTGTTTCTTTTGACTTTTGCATTAATCGGGACGCTCTTGAATGTGATAACCGCCAGAGACTGGAAGCAATTCAAAGACTGGGCTACGCTGAAGTTTTTATCCTGATTTTACTCAGACAAACCGGTCGTAAATCCGTTCTGTATCAGAAACCATTTTTTCGATTGTGTAGTCCTGTTCGATGGTTTTCCTGGCAAGTTTTCGAACCTGCTCAAGGTTAAACTCCTCACGGAATATTTGAGTCAGGATTTCTGATAACCCATTAATATCCCGCTCCGCTGCAAGAAAACCGGTTTCCCCTTGCTTTACAGCTTCAGAAATCGCCGCATGATCTGATGCAACAACAACCGTACCTGAAGCCATGGCTTCCAGAATGGTGTTCGGCAATCCCTCCATATCCCCGTCAGATGCCGTTACACTGGGTGCCAGTAAGATGCAATGTTTTTGATGAGCCAGCGATATTTTTTTAATGGGCTGAAAACCGTTAAAACGAACTTGGTTATCCAGGTTCAGGTCAGCAGTAAGCTTTTTCAGGTTATTCATCAGCGGCCCGTCACCGTAAATATTTACTTCGGGAGTGAATCCTGCTTTTTTCAGTTCTGCAATAGATCGGATGGCATATTCAAATCCCTTTTTTTCAACCAACCGGCCAACCATCATAATATTTTTTTGATCCGGTTTGTTTGAATGAGAAGAAAATTCCTTGAGATCTAAACCAAACCTCACGGTGCCAATTTTCTCTTCAGGAAAGCCCAGTTTCGTCAGTTGGCTTTTCATAAATTCAGAAGCAGCTATAAAAAACGTACAATTGGTGGCCAATTTTTTATACCGTTTTTTCCAGAACAACTCGGATGGCAGCCGGGATACATCAGACCCGTAAAAACTGGTGACCAGAGGAATTCCTGTATCCCGGGCAATCTCCAGCAGTTTGTATGCATCATAGCCGAAATGAGCGTGGATTATGTCTGGCTTTAGTTGATTCACTATTTTTCTGTAATAAGGCAGCGGCAAATTAGTGTGAAATGCAGCTTTGTTTTTCAGGGATTCAAAACCTGATTTCGGCGATTCATAAACAGGAATACTGCCAGCAAGGCTTTTTTTTCGGTAACAAAGTGCCGAAGGTGAATAGTTTTGGTGATTTTCAATCAATCTGTGGATAAAAGTTTCCGACTTATTCAGGAAATTCGTTTTATAGTGCAGTACTTTTTTCATACAGACAATTTTCGGGCTATTTTATCCAACAGATTCTTTTGAATACTCAGCGAAGATAATGATTTTTGAATTCAACAGAATGCAAAGCACGCACCAAAGAAAATGACTAAAAAAACTGTTCGAACCATCTTTATTGCCGTGATGATCTGGCTGCCGCTGCAGTATGGCATTGTTGGAATTGTGGGGTACTATCACAGCGAACCCTGGCCGGCTTTTGTGTTTCCGGGTTTTAAAAGTGTTTATGTGTACGAGGATAGTTTTGAAATTGAGCAGAGCTATATCGAAGTATGGACGGAACAAGGTGAGCAGTCTGTGAGATTGCTGCCACAGGAATTTTTCCCGGATTTGCCGCTTTCGCAGGTGCCGGGTTTTATGCGAACCCACTTTTTGACAGACGAGGAAGAAAGGCAATTTTCGATTCAGGCAAAACGCTGGCTTCATCAACAGGCCGGGCGGGCAGCAGGGCTGGATGCTGCAATGCTGGATATTGTGCTTGAGGTGAACTACTACAGCCATCATCCGCACGGATTGGAGAGAGATTCTGTGGCAGAAAAAATGAGATACACCATTAACCTGATTGATCAGGATGAGCATCAGCGAACGATTTAACCGGTGGATTTTTGAATCATGGCAGGTTTCAGCCGAAGGGCTGGGGCTGCTTCGGATATTGTCCTCACTCTTCATTCTCTTCTTTTTGATGCCGGGTTATGGAACGCCACATTTTAATTTTCTTGGCGGTATGCCCCCCGATTTTTATGCCCCACCTCCCGGCCCTTTGATGTTGTTTGATCAATTTCCGTCACCGGCAGTTTTTCAGTGGGTTCATACCATATTGCTCTTCTCACTCATTGCCATGCTTCTGGGGTACCGAACCAAACTGACATCCATTATTACCGGCCTCAGCATCTTAATTTTGCAGGGTTTCATTTTCAGCGTTGGCAAAGTAAATCACGAAATTTTGATTGCTGTTGTTCCTGTGGTAATGGCATTCAGCAATTGGGGGGCAGCCTTTTCAATCGAATCTATCAGGCGCGGTCATGACACAAAAACGGAGAGCTGGCCTCTGAGCCTGCTTGCCCTTATTATCGGTTTTATGATGTTTACAGCGGGCTTTCCAAAAATTCTGGGCGGCTGGCTCGATCCCACCACACAAGCCACACAGGGGCATCTTCTTAACCAGTTTTTTGTGCGCGAACGGCAGGCCATGCTGGCCGAATTTATGGTTCAGTTCGACAGTGTACTTTTCTGGGAACTGCTGGACTGGCTGACAGTGATTTTTGAAATCGGATTTCTGGCAGCCGTTTTCAGCCCGAAGTGGTTTCGCAGGTTTGTTGCTGTTGCTGTGCTGTTTCACTTCTCCACCATGATGATTCTGAACATCGCATTTCTGCCCAACTTTTTGGCCTATGCAGTTTTTTTAAACTGGGACGGGATTTATCAAAATAATCTCAGGTTCTACCGGCGATTGACAGGAAAAAGGGGAGAGCGATCAAAAAAACGTTCTGCACTTCTGCTGAGTGCATTTGCCTGCCTTTTGTTTTTTATTCTGAATCGGCTCAGCTCGATGGATCTCGTACTCCGCGAATCCGATTTAACCCTTCACGAAGTAGTATTTCTCTTTTTCGCCCTGTTTGTGGTGATGTGGATCGGTTTGAAAAAGTTGTTTGTGGAGGCTGAATATTGAATTTCCCGGTTCAGCAGAATTGCACAGTGAAAGCCTAAATCCACCTCTCAACAAAAGAGGGTGCTGTTTTTATATGCCTGTCTATGATTTTATACCAGGGATAACCCACCAGCACAAGCTGCATCACAAAAGCATCAAACCGGATGTTCATCGTCAGTGTTATCCCAAAATGCATGGCAATAAGGAGGGTAGTGGTGTAGGGGCGGATTTTTTTCCACCACATGGTGAAGCCGATCAGCTCGGTGAGCCATCCAAACAATAATATCAACGAAGCAAAACCGGTGCTGCCCAGAATCATTTGCTGCAGAATATTGGGTTGATAAACACCCTCTCTCGAAAGAATGTCTATACTTTTTTCACTGATCCAGAGCCACAAATGGCGGCCGTCATACCAGTTTATCCCGGTGCCGATCAATTTTGAGAAAAATGCTGATGTGTACCCAAGGCCGATAAAAAAGATGATGGAGCCCATCACAAAACGGGGCATATTATTTTTGCCGGGAAAAAACCATGTCCCGATGGCCAGGCAAAAAACAGACATTCCAATCAGGTTTTGGCTGTGTGGTATTTCTCCCTGTGAATATCTTGTGACGTGCAAAAGATGAAAAAACACAAGAACAACCATATAGAGCCATTTCGGGCCTTTTCGGAAAAAACAGAGTGCAATCAAAACAGTGATGAGGCCGGCAAGTATCAGCGAAAGGTTGTAATGGAAAAGAAGTGAAACATCCAGGTAATTTGCGATTCCAAGCGGTCTGACCACCTCAACATTCCGCAGTTGGGTATAAATAGCCCACTCCCAGCTAAACTTAATGGTGTAAACAACAACAAATAGTTCGAAGAACTTGAAGAAGATTTTTTCTCCGGATGAAACCGACCTGTCCGGTTCAAACAGCCCGGCGCCAATCTTCTCATACCATTTCATAACTAATCTGGTTCGTTATAATAATGAGTTTCATCCAGCAGAGGATTTTTGTAAACGGAGTCGGCCGTAATCAGTAAAAACGGCTCAATTCTGACAACTACGGAATCTTCTCCAACTATTTCGCCGTGAACTTTGGCTGCCAGTAAATGCTGATCTCCGATGCGGTGTGATCCAAACATTGCGCGAAGCGCATCTCTACGTTCGGGTGTCCAGTTTTCAGTTTGGGTCATAAAGTTGGAGTAGTCGATCTGGTCAACGCCAAAATTTCGTAGGGCAACCGGCGAGCCTGCTTTGTTATCCAGGGTTTGAGAATGCCAGTAAGCTTCGTCATCGGCCTCAGTAACATCCAGAACCATGGCCCGGGTCCACGGATTTCCGGCCTGTGAAAACATGGGATAGATGCTGAACGGCCAGAACTCTCCCTCGTGAGTGGCCACCAGAACAGCGTAAATAATCAGGATAATGCCAATTATTTTCATTGAACGGTGCATTTCGGAGAATTTCATACTATCAGCACTTTGATAATTTTTGAATGATCAGGTTCAAACAGATTGATTTAACCCAAAATTGTCATTGAAACAATGACAATTTTGCCCAAAGGGCCGACAAATTATTGTGAACCAATAATTTGTCGGGGTTAAACCCGACATTGAAAGAATTAAGGTTTCTAATTCTAAATTGTAACTATAAATTTAGTTATTTCAATGTCGGCCCACAGAGCAAAAAAGGTCTTACGACTTTTTTGGATTTAACAAATTTTTGAAATAGCTCAAGTACTAAATCAAAAAATATGATGTTCATATTAAATGCAGCAATAAAGTCTCCTTCCGTTGATTCGGGTTATTTCTTTAAAGCTAAATAGAAGCTGACAATCGTAAAATTACTATAATTAATCTTTAGATACGCATTTTATTTGGCTTAAAATCCGTATTTTTGCAAGTTTATTTGAGTATAGAAAATATCATCAATGCACAAAATTATTCAACTTTTAGAGCCGGTTATTGAGTTTAATATTCGATATCCGTTTTGGGTCGTCATTATTTCAATTGCGTTGGCTGTGATTGCTGGTAATTATGCCATGAAATTATCAGTTGATACCGATTTAGCACATCTTTTGCCATCCACACATCCCAATGTACAGGCATTGAACCGGCTTCAGGAAGTTTCAGGCGGTGAAACTGAAATGAGAGTTGCAATCAAGTCGCCCGATTTTGAGGCCAATGTAGCGTTTGCCGAACGCCTGGCTGAAGAGAGCCTTGAGATGTACTATCCCAGGCTTGGATTCAATTTTTTTAACCGGTATGAGTTTCGCCGCGATACGGATATTCTGAAAGATAATGCACTCTACCTGGCTACAATAGATGAGCTGGGAGAGATTATTGACTTTTTGGAAGAGGAGATTGAAATTGCCCGGCAGGAAGCCAATCCATTTTTTGTGGATTTTATGGATGACTTTGAGGATGATGAAGAGGAAGAACGCGATATCGACCGTTTTCAGGAAGCCTACGATGATCTGATTCCCTCTGAATATCCCACAAATGCCGACAGTACTCTGGTAATTCTCACACTCTTCCCAACGGGTTCGCAGAGTGATATTCGCTACCTGGAAGATATGTTTGAAGCTTATGGCGAGCTTGTTGAATCGCTCGATCCGGCATCCTTTCATCCTGATATGGAAGTGCAGTATGGCGGGCGTCTGAAACGTCATTTGAATGAATTTGAATCGATCATGAATGATGTTTTCAATAGTTTCTCACTGGGAATCAGCAGTGTGGTGCTCTTGGTGATGCTCTATTTTTGGTTCAAAAAACTGGTAAATTATCGCCGTGGTATCAGAGAAAAGCAGAAACATTCCCTGCTCCAGCACATGATTCGCATGCCAGTACCCATTCTGGTTATTGGTATTCCACTGGTCATCAGCCTTATGTGGACGTTCGGTATTGTTTACTTTCATCTTGGCATGCTGAACACAATGACATCTGTTCTGTTTGTAATACTTTTTGGCCTGGGGATTGATTACGGCATCCATTTTTATGCCCGTTATATTGAATTTCGCGCATCGGGAAACAGGGTTGAAAGAAGCATTTTGGAAGCTTATCGCAGAACCGGAACGGCCATTTTTGTGAGTGCCGTAACAACAGCATCGGCGCTGTTTGTGTTGATGTTTGCTGATTTTCGCGGATTTTCAGAGTTCGGTTTTATTGCTGGAACCGGAATCCTCCTTGCCCTATTTTGCATGCTGTTTGTACTGCCCGCCATTTTGGTAATTTTTGACCGATGGAGATGGATCTTACTGATCAAGCGATCTAAAGAGAATGAAAAAGTTGATATGATTAAGCACTATCCGTTTGCCCGTGCCATAGTGGTGATCGGGGTGTTGGTATCTGTCGTGGTTGTCAGCCTGTCGGGGAATCTCCGGTTTGAATATCATTTCGGCGCACTTGAGCCGGTATTCGAAGAGTATGAGCAGTTCAGAGAATTTGCAAGCGGTGTGGATGAAAACACAAGACGAAATCCGGCTTATATAATTGCGGATAACGACGATGATGTGTTCAAAATTCTTGAAATTGTGCGTGAACGAAAAGAAGCAAATCCTGAAACCCTGATACAGGAAGCAGAAGCTTTGCAGGAACGCTTTCCGCCGAGCGAAGATATGGCTCAGGAAAAACTGCAATACATTGCAGAAGTGCGGCGATTGCTGCAAAACTCCTTTATCGTGGATCAGGATGACGAGACACTCGATATTCTCAGGCGGGGTTCTCAAACCACAGAGCCTCTTGATGAAAACCTGATTCCCGATTTTCTTAAGAACAGATTTATGACACAAGACGGTGAAATCGGCCGGTTTGTGATTGTTTATCCGACCGGAGGCCTCTCTGATGGCCGTAATTCCATTGCATTCAAAAATGAACTTTCTGATATCGAAGTGGAAAGTGGCAGGGTTTATCATGCAGCAAGCACGTCTATCGTGGCAGCATCGATGCTGGAGCTGATGAGAACCGAAAGTCCCTATATGGTTGCAGCCACATTTATTGTAGTTTTTATTTTCATCTACTTCTCTTTTGGAAATATTCGGTGGGCCTTAATTGCTTTAATTCCGCTGATTATTGGTCTCATCTGGCTGTTTGGAATCATGCTGATTTTTGGCCTCAAATTCAATTTCTACAATCTTGTTGTGCTGCCTGCCATTTTGGGGATCGGTTGCGATAATGGTGTGCACCTTGCCCACCGGTTCCGCGACGAAGGCCGAAAAAATATGTGGGAAGTACTTTCCAGCACCGGCCAGCACATAACAGTGGGTTCATTTACCACAATGCTTGGTTTTGCAGGCCTGCTGTTTACCAATCACCCGGGATTGCAGTCAATCGGAATTATGGCGGTTGTCGGAATTGGAATGACCCTGTTCACGGCCCTGACCTTCCTGCCCTCTATGGTACAAACCCTGGAAGACAAAAAACTTTTGCATGAATAATATAATTTGGCTCTTTTGAAAACTTTGCGGATAAATTGGGTTGACAGCTCGAATACATCCCCTCTTGAGAGGGGAACAGTTAGTCAAAAACACGATTTATCGTGATTTTTTGACTGACAAGGGGTGTGTTCCTTGAAGCATGCAGCTTGGTTCAGAGACACACCCCTCGTTCGATGAACCGTGCTGCGCACTTTCATCTTCACATTTCGCTATCGCGTTCAAAAAATGTGCCCCTCTCGAGAGGGGATTTTATTTACTTCAAATAGATTATCCATAAAGTTTTCAGTAGAATCTATTATTTCGCACCTTTCAATTATTGAAAACCGGAAAGTGCTGATTTTTAGATTTATTGATCTTAAACTGAATTTGCAATTCGTTTAAAGAATATAGATCTGTGTTAATTGCAGGAGCCGTCCATGATAATTAAAACTGAAGCTGTTGTACTGCGGGCAATAGATTTTCGTGAATCGAGCCTGATTGTTACGCTGTTCACCCGAAAACAGGGTGTAGTTTCAGTTATTGCAAAAGGCGCCAGAAAACCGAAAAGCAAATTCTCTGCTTTTTTGGTGCCGGGCCAGGTACTCGAGGTGGTTTATTATCACAAACCCACAAGAAATATCCAGACAATTTCTGATACTTCGTACCTGCTCAAGCTCGACCGGCTTCGGACCGATATTGAAAAAATGGCACTTACCACAACTACAATGGAGCTTGTGGGGCAGGTATTGCACGAGAATGAAGTAAATGAGCCGCTTTTTCTTTTTATCATCAATATGCTGTCATGGCTGAATAAAAGAGAACAGGTATCCAGGCTTTTATTTCCTTACATTCAGTTAAGAATTATTGACCGGATCGGAATTGGATTGCAGCCCGGAGAAAATATCGAAACAAATTCCGGCTCCAGGGGATATATCAATATTGAATCTGGTACGTTAACAATCACTCCGGAAGGGGATCAGTCAATTCTACTGACCGATAAACAGTTTATGTTTGTGGCAGAATCACTGATTCCGGGAAATTCTTCAATTTTTGAAAAAAAATTGACTAAAAGTGAACTAAGTGATTTAATTCAGTATTTAGACAAATATATTCGCTATCACGTAGAAGGAGTAAAACCCCGAAAATCTGACGACATTTTTGAAAAAATTCTGAACCTGTAATATGAAACTTCGCGATAAAATTCTTTCCGGCATTTTAATTCTGCTCATCGGTATAATGCTCGGTATGATATTGATGCTATTCCGGCAGGGAACCTTCTCTTTCGATTTGGCAGAAGTAAACGTAACAGAAATTACCAGGAGTGAAACCCCTTTTTGGAGCAATGAAGATCTCGAAAGAATTGATGATCGTTTTCTGTTCAAAAATGTAGCAAAATCAGTTACACCGACTGTTGTCTATATTGAAACGGTGGTATCGAACCGGGGGCGAAATAACTACGAAGAGATTGAGAGCGATGATGGTTTCTGGGAAAGAATATTACCACCCCGTGCCAGAACCGTGGGGTCGGGAGTCATCATCTCAAAAGACGGATATATCCTTACAAACAACCATGTGGTTCAGGATGCTGTACGGGATGGCATCTCTATTACACTTGATGACAAACGGATGTTCGAAGCCCGGGTGGTTGGCGGTGACCCGAGCACAGACCTTGCGGTTTTAAAAATAGATGCCGATGAACTTCCTGCTGCCACAGTCGGAAATTCTGATCATGTTCAGGTCGGTGAATGGGTGTTGGCTATAGGTAATCCGTTCCGATTGCGGTCAACCGTTACGGCCGGAATTGTAGGGGCGCTAAGCCGTGATGTTCAGATTATTAATGATGATTACAGGATAGAAAGTTTTATCCAGACTGATGCGGCCATTAACCGCGGCAACAGCGGGGGCGCACTTATCAATACCAGCGGTGAGCTGATTGGAATTAATACGGCAATTGCAACACATAGCGGCAGTTATCAGGGATATGGTTTTGCCGTGCCCAGTAATCTGGCACTGAAAGTGGCAAGTGATATTATTGAGTATGGTGAAGTCAGGCGTGGTTTAATGGGTGTGAGAATTCAAACAGTTGATGCACGGATGGCGCGCCGCCTGGGGATTGATCAAATAAGAGGTGTAATGGTGAGCGGAGTTGGAAATAACACCGCTGCTTCTGAAGCTGATCTCAGGCCCGATGATGTGATAATCGCTGTAAATGGCCATGAGGTAAATGAATCGAACCATCTGCAGGAAAGGGTGGCCATGTTCCGCCCCGGCGATGAAATTGAGCTTACCATTTGGCGATCCGGAGAAGTTTTTAACAGAACGCTTGTATTAAAAGAACGGGAATTAGTGATGCCGGAAGCACCAACCATCCAGGAATTTGACGATGAACCCGAACTCGATGAATGGCGCGAAATACCCGATGGCGGAAGGGAAAGGGGAATTGAACAGAAAGATTTTGAGGAACTGGGCTTTACGCTCAGGGCGCTCTCAAAACCCGAAAATCCCGATAAGTTTGATATTTACATACACCGGGTTCAGCGCTTTTCTGATGCCTGGAACAGAGGCTTGAGAGACGGATCCATCCTCCTGGAAATTAACGGTGTGGAAGCTGATGATTTAAACGTTGTTGAAAAGGAGATTTCCAAATCTTTGAGAAAGAACCGATCTTTAGACCTGAAAGTAGAAACACAGGAAGGTGCAACGGGCTATTTTAAATTACACTAAACAGGTTGAATGAGATATTTTATTGGATTACTTCTGGGGATCATATTGATTGCAGGATGTTCACCGTCTGAGCCGCTTACCGAAGAACCAGAGGAAATTATGGAAGAAGAGGTTACGGCTGCACCCGGTTGGTTTGACGAGAGAGTGTATTCTTCTGCAGACACCACAGCCGTTTATGGCTATGCGATGGCATCTGCAAGCGATTCTGCATCTGCTGCCGAATTATCTGTAGAAACAGCCCTTGAGAACCTGCGTTTTGAAATTGACCGCAGGGCTGACAGGGTGAGAAGCGATTTGGCAGAAAATAACGGAAATGAAGCTTACAGCTCCCCAACTTTCATTATTCAACTGAGAAATGCAGTTCAGGAAATTAACGTTGACGATGCCGAACTGAGATTCGGTCATGAAGAGACCGAAACAGGGGTGCACATTGTGTACACCCGTGCCGCTCTGCAGCGCAATCAGGTTTATTCCTTATTTACTGATCTGATAGCCGACAATCAATTTATTGAGCAGCTTACCTCAGATTTTTAGTTTCTCTCCGGCTGATTTTTCCTAAACTACGGCAAACCTCGACTGGAAAAACCGCAGATATTCGGGTTCGTAAACAAATTTCAACCCGGAAATTTCAGTCCGGTTTTCATACACCGCCTCAACCGATTCTGCCACAACATCCATATGTGCCTGTGTATAAACACGCCGGGGAATGGTCAGCCGGACAAGTTCCAGGCTGGGATAATTATGATCGCCTGTTTCCGGGTTTCTGCCGGATGAAACTACTCCTCTTTCCATGCTTCTGACTCCCGAATCGAGATAAATAGCTGCAGCGAGTGATTGGGCAGGCAGCAATTCCTGGCTAAGATGAGGCAGAATTTTTTTGGCATCAAGAAAAACACCATGGCTGCCAATCGGTTTCACTACTGGAATTCCCATATCAATTATTTTTTTTCCGAGATATTCCACCTGGCCAACACGCGCTCTGATGTGATCGTGGTCAACCGACTCGCTGATGCCAATGGCAAGTGCCTCCATGTCGCGCCCGGCCATGCCTCCGTAGGTGTGCAGGCCTTCATAAACAACCACCATATTTCTTGCTCGGTCGAATAACTCTTCATCGTTTACAGCAAGAAATCCGCCGATATTTACCAGGGCATCTTTTTTTGCACTCATTGTCGCGCCGTCAGTTAAAGAACAGATCTCTCTAACAATCTCTTTCACCGGTGTGTTTTCGTAACCGGGCTCTCTTTTCTGGATCAGATACGCGTTCTCCGCCACACGGGTCATGTCGTGAATAATTTTGATGCCGTATTTCTGAGTCAATTCCCGAACGGCCCGCAGGTTTTCCAGTGAAATGGGTTGGCCTCCGGCCATATTTACAGTTGTGGCAAATGAAACGTAAGGTATTTTATCGGGGCCTTTCTCTTTGATCAGTGATTCCAGCTTGTCAAGATCGATGTTGGCTTTAAAGGGGTGTTCATTTTCGGGATCATGAGCTTCATCAATAATCACATCAACAAACGTGCCTCCGGCAAGCTCCTGGTGCAGTTTGGTTGTAGTGAAATACATGTTGCCCGGAATAAAATCTCCCTTTTTAATCAGAAGCTGCGAGATAATATGCTCGGCCGCGCGCCCCTGATGAGTTGGTACAACATACTTGTACCCGTAATATTCACGAATAGCCTCTTCAAGATGGTAAAAATTGGTACTTCCAGCGTACGATTCATCACCCATCATCATTCCTGCCCACTGCCGGTCGCTCATAGCAGAAGTTCCGCTGTCGGTAAGCAGGTCGATGTAAACATCCCTCGACCGGAGTAAAAACGTATTATATCCGGCTTCTTCGAGGGCTTTTTTTCGCTCTTCGAAAGTTGTGATGCGTACAGGCTCTACCATTTTAATTTTATAGGGCTCTGCCCATGATCGTTTTTTTTGATTACTCATAATTTAGCTCCGTAATGTTTAGAGTTTTATAAATCTCTTTTTTTAAAACAGTTTAAAATCTGAATGAGGGAAGGAGAGAAAGGATCAAATTTTCAGCACCGAAGGATAAGCATACGGACTTGTGCAGATATCATCTGAAATGCAACAATGCCGCTTTGTTAGAATTGGTTTTTTGTGCATAACGAACCTGAAAGATTCATTTGGTTTATAGTAATTTAGAATAACATTAAAAACCCATCAAGAAAAGAATTAGGATTATTGCCGAATTAATGCCCGCTTTAAGGTTTTTTTGGCAATAGACAATCGAAATAACTAATATGTAGTAAATTAAGTTATTTTAAGTCAGCTATTTAGAAGATTGAAAAAAAAGATAAAAATAACTTTTTTATTGAATCCAAGAACAAAAATATTTGTATATTGCATATTGGTTGTAATTTGTTTTAGAACGTATTGTTAAATAGATATAATTATTAGAAAACTGAGAAATTTTTGGCAGGAACTACTTATTATTAATCAAGTAAAAGCAAACGACTAACGGTTTATAACTAAAAGATTAACAATTAAATAACTTTCAGAACAATGAAAACAATTTATAAACTACTGATTGTTGCATTGACGGTTTCATTATTATCGGTTACAGCCGTTAATGCTCAAGAGCATGAAGAACCAAACAGATTGAGTATTGGCTTGATGGGTGGAGTTACTATCGGCCATATGAATATTGGCACTGAGTACGATCCGACATTCGGTTTAAACTTGCGATATGCTGCAAGTCCCACATTTGCTGTTCAAACCAACTTTATGATGGGAGAATTTACTACCAATCCCGAAGATGGTTTCGATGGAACAGGCAACTATTTTGACAGAACATTTGAAAACAGTTACTTCACAACTTCATTAACATCCCAGATTAATCTGCTTAGATTGCTTGGTTCCACATCAGAAACCGTTAATGTCTTCGCAAATGTTGGTTTAGGTTTGATTTTTAATGATGTTGAAACTCAAATGGGGAATGCCCACTTTCCGGAAGCTGAGAATTTTGTAGGTGAAGATCATTCAAATGTAGCCGTATTTAACACATTTGGTGCAGGTGCCCGGCTAAACCTGGGAAGCAGGCTTGACCTGTTCGCACAATACGATTTTAACAGTTCCAACTCTGATATTATTGACGGTCACAGAACACGGCCTGAGACATATCCCACAGATGTTGATCTCGAGAGACGAAACACCGACAACTGGAGCTCTATAACCGGTGGTATTCAGGTTAAATTGGGAAGCAGCAGCCGCGACGGAGACTGGCATGTTTATCGGCCGGGTGTAGACAGAACAGCCATTAACAGGCTGGAAGATCAGATTGCAAATCTCGAAGAGAGAGTGCATGATAACACCGCCCGAATTGATCAGAATGAAGAGCACATCAGAGCCCTTGAGCAACGAATGGACGAGATGGAAAGAAGGCTTGACAACCTCGAGCAAATGCTTGAAGAGCTGGATCGCGTAGAGATTACCATCGATAGTGATGTTCTGTTTGCATTTGATTCTTCAGTAATCCGTGAGCAGGCGAAACCAACACTGGCTAAGGTTGTACGTGCTCTTGCGCGCAGCCCGGAGAAGAACCTGCATGTTGCCGGACATACTTGCGACATTGGTTCAGAAAGCTATAACCAGGGTCTCTCCGAAAGAAGAGCTGAATCCGTTAAAAGATATCTTGTTGAGTCAGGAATCGATGCTGACAGAATCACGACTGTTGGACATGGCGAACTTCAGCCGCTTGTACCTAACATAAGCGAAGAAGCAAGACAACTGAACAGAAGAGTTGAACTGACATTTGAATAAACATTAGATTTATTTAAACAGATTTTGAAAAAGGGCTGTCATGTTAAATGGCAGCCCTTTTTTGTTTTGATCAAAATCAGCAGTAACTAATTAACTTTGAGTTGTTAAAGAAAGAATGTAATATTAAAAGTAGATGATAGTGAAGCCAAATAGGCAGAGTTAATAATTGCCTGACCGATAATATTGGTAATGTATTTTTCGGAGAGTTTGTTAAATAATAATTCTTGTTTGCATCATATGTGAGCTGCCTGATCAGCCATAGAATCCAGTCTTTATTGATCATTACTTTTCTTGTTTTTAGTTATGCTCTTCAGGATACAGGAAAAGACAGCCTTCTTATTGTCCTTGATCAAACAAAAGATCCGGACACCAGGGCACAAATTCTCCTTCAAATATCCGATAAAGTCAGAGATTCCGATATAACCCATTCTCTTGAACTGTTGATTGATGCATCAG
>SLPZ01000235.1 GCA_007131725.1 Balneolaceae bacterium | reverse complement strand
TTTACTTACAGTTCGGGTTCAGGTGATTACAGCGTAACAGTATCGGGAATGGTAACCATCATGCCGGGTACAGGAAGTGCCATATCTCTGAATCCGCTCGCAGTAACGGTTCGCTCCGGCCCGGTTATTGAAGGAACGGCCGGTATCTCGGTTCTGACGGAAAGCCTGGCGGAAGTCAGCGTATTGATCGATTTCCCAAACCAGCTATTTGATGTACTTGCAGACCTCTCATTCAGCCAATTCGAAGATATCGACGCTGTTGCATTAGACCGGCGTGCGCGGCTGGTGATTTCAGGCGATCCGGACAATCAATTCTGGATGGCCGGGGCACTTATGAATGCCAGATTGATGAATCTGTTCGACGCCAATGCGAATATACTGGCCGTTTGGAATATGAACTTTGGCGCCAATCCACAATACAGCGAATTTACCAGTTTTGTGAGCAGTGACTTTATTCACGATGGGCTGGCATCCGGACTGTTTTTGGAGGTGGGAGTTCAATTCGGAGTCCCTGAGAGTGATAAAGTCTGTTACAGCATCGGCTGGGAAAGGTTCGGGCTTACGGCCGAAGGCTGCGGATACTTCTGGAACGATACACAATGCCGTATTTCGGCAGATATCGCCGGATCACAGTTTGCACTCTACATGGGAAGTGACTGGGAAGCAGGAGGACACATTTCAGCATTTGGCCATCAATTACTGAGTGTGGATGCCTGGGCTAACGGTGAAATTACCGGCCTCTATAGCAACAACCAGTGGAGTGCGAATGGCATTGCACAAGGCAGTATCAGAGGTACGGTGCTTTCGTGTGACGGATCGGAGGGATGCAATAGCTGGTGCAATACAACAGTAGGGCCTTTCCCGTCCGGGGTCAATTTCTGTGCATCCGGATCTATTTCTGTTGACTATACCTCAACCCAGGGAATGAATGTTTCAGCAAGTTTAAGCGGAGAATAAATAGATGATGAGAACACGAATTACATTAACAGCGATTGTCTTGTTTCTTATTTGCCAGCCTATAATCATGGCGCAAGAGGCACAGAATGTGGAAAATCTCGTTCGGTGGACGTCCGATGGGATGATCGTTCAGACTTCGGATGCAGCTCTCTCCCCGGAACGCCCGGTTGACGGCAGAATTGAAACGGTGATATACCGCCAGCTTGAAGGAGAATCTTCGTTCAGGGAATTAGCAAGATTAGGACGGGCTGAAACATGGGAGGAATTTGCCGACAGGGCCGGCAGCGAACTCATCGAAATCTTGATGACCGGCCTGGAACTTGAAACTCAAGAAGAACTGTGGCAATACATTCAGGAGCATCCGGAAGGTACACACTACGGCCTCCTCATTTTTAATTCAGATTTTCAGAAGGCATTTGGCCTAATGTTTCTTGATGATGAAACACACGATCTGCCTGATGGCGAAGTGGTTCGATACAGAGTTACATACACGCTTGAAAGCGGTGAAGAATCAGATTTACAGTATACCGGTGAGGCAGTTGCCGGAACGATGCCGCGGCTTCTGGCACCTGTTCGAGAGCGCATCAATGAAAGTACAACCCAGATTGGGGTTCAGTGGTCATCGCCAATCGAGGGCTCCGAGGATGCGGCATTTGCAAATATCTACCGGCGGACCGGTATTGACGGTGAATTTGAAGAACTTCCCAGCCAGCTGCTGGCCATCAGAAGTGAAGAGACCGGGCGGATTCACTACCACTGGGATCAGTCAGCAGAGCCGGAGAGTTGGTATAGCTTTTTTATTGAACCGGTAGATATAGCCGGGAATACCGGGCCGCGCTCCGATACCCTTCAGGTTGTCTCCGTTGATTTTAACAACCTGCCGCTCATGAGTAATGTGGAAGTACTGGAGAACGACTCTGGCATACATCTGGCCTGGGAGCGGCTTCCCAACAAGCCCTGGCTCACAGGCATTGAAGTGCAGCGCTCAAGACAGGCCAGCGGTGGATTTGTAGTCCTTGATACACTTGCTGTTACTGCAACGGAGTTTATTGACACCCAAATCGTACCCAATCAAACCTACCACTACGAATTCCGGGTGGTTACCATACGCCCGCGAACTTCATTGCCCTCGGCAGTAGCCAGGGCAGCATTCGAAAATCGGGTAATGCCGCCGTCGGCGCCAACCGGGTTGAGGGCAGAACACGAGGGCGAACATATCCGGCTTACCTGGAAATCTGTTGAGGAGCCAGATTTGTACGCATATTACGTCTATCGCAGCACCAGCCGGCACGATTCGCTTGTGGTGGCATCGCGGGCCATTACCGACAGTACCACCTTTTTGGATACATCCGAAATCCTGCATGGCAGAACCAACTACACCTATGCGGTGAAAGCCGTCAATATGAGCGGGCTGGAAAGTGAGCTGTCTTCATTTGTGGCTATTCGTCCAAACCGTTTCGTGGAACCGATAGCACCGGCAGGGGTGTCGGGATATGGAGAATACAACCGGATACGATTAAGCTGGAGGGATGTACAGCGCCGCGATGATGCCGTGGTTGGCTATCATGTGTACAGAAGCCGGCAGCCGGTGGAAGCACTCCGGCCTGATGAATTGCCTGATGAGGTTGTGCGCCTGACGGAAAATCGGATCGAAGCTACTTCGTTTGATGACCTTGATGTGGAACCGGGCCAGCGATATTACTACGCTGTTTCTTCCGTGGATATTTTTGATGTTGAGAGCAGCTTATCTCCGTTTGCGGGTTTTTCAACCTCCCGTCCCTCGCTTCTGGCTCCGTCACAGGTTTCCGCCCGGTCAATCAATGGTCAGGCAGAGGTGCGATGGAACCGGACACATCAGCCCGGAGCGGCCGGATACACAGTTTATCGAAGAACACGGGATCAGGAAGAGCCGGTTGTTGTTGGCACATTACCCGTTGATGAAACCATGTTTATTGATGCAGATGCAACAGCAGGTACTCTTTATTGGTATTCGGTGAGTGTGATCACTGATGAGGACGAAAGCCCGCGAAGCCTGGAACAGTCATTAACAGTCAGGCAATAATCCGGAAAATTCATCAAACAACAGGCAGTAATTTTTTCAGAAAAACAGGTTTCATTTGATCCAAAACAGAGGTTTTTTTCGTCTTTACGTATAGATGTTTTCTGAATGTTTTTGTAATCGCAGTCATGGAACTGGAGTATGTCCGAAAGGACCTGAATTTTCTATCAATTTTTTAGTGGTGTCAGATAGAATACTCACAATCCCGGACAGTGTGCTGCTGTCAGGCTATAGTAAAGTTGACGTCTGAATTTAGAAGTACCGGTTATGTGGCTTGTAGTATAAAGGGTGCGCCGCTAATCAACATCAACGGCTCATAGATTTGAGCTAATCTCTTTGAATTTGATCGAAATGAAAAAACATTTATTCATCGTATTTTTGATTTCCATTTTCGTGTACTCCTGTTCCGACAGTTCAACGAATGACGGTTCTGACAGAAATGACGGCGATCTTGGAGAAGTAACGTTTACAGTGAGCGGTGCTTTTGAAGCCGATAAATCCGGAAATGCTTTTTTTGAAATGTCTGATGAAGGAGGGGGCCACATCTTTCAATTTATCTTTATGGATGGTTTCGACGGGCCTCAGTATTTCGCTTCCTATATAACCCGTTTCAGGCTCGATTCATTTGATGCTCCCGGCGCAGGAACCTATGAGATTGACGGGACGAATCATAATTTCAGCGCCAGTTACGACCACTATATGGGAGATTGGACGGATGCGGACACCTTTAGTGATTTTTACTGCCGCCATGTTCATGATCTTGGCGGGACACTCATCATCGATGATGTTTCGAGTACCCGAATGACGGGCAGCTTCAGTTTTGTGGTTGCTGCTTTTGATGATCCGGAAGACTGTAATATGATTGGCTATCTCGACATTGAAGGCGAATTCCGCGCCGTACCTTACGATTGGAGTTTTGATTTTTAAACCCTAAATAAACCCTTAGTTGTTATGAATAATATACTATCACTACAAAAGTGCGTATCAATTTTTATCATCGGATTACTATTCTTCTTTTCAGCATGTTCCGATAATTCCACCGGGCCGGATGGCAATGGCCTGGGAGAAGTGACCCTGACAGTTTCGGGAGATGTTGAAGCACAGAGAACCGGTCAGGCTGATTTCGACCTGTTTAGTGCGGCAAATTTATACACCTGGAGTCTTGAATTTCATGATCACAGCCCTCAAACATTCAGCTTATCTTTTAATCATATATCTCAGGAAGAGATAGACCGCCCCGGTGCAGATACCTACGAAATTGGTATTGGACAGGGTGCGCTGCCCTGGGAAGATCCCCGGCCCATGTCGTTTTATGGTGAATATGTTCATATTGTGGATCAGGATTTTGAAAATGCAACTTATTACAATACCGGATTTTGTGAAGATGAATATCCCAGCGGCGGCACTCTGACGATCAGCTCCTCTTCTTCCGATCAAATCACCGGCTCGTTTCAGTTTACTGCTCATAATATTGATTTCGACAATTCCGGAAATTGCGTAAACAACGGCACAGTTGAAGTGGAAGGCGAATTTACAGCTACTCCGAGAATTGGTGCATAGAAACCAGGGCTTGCACAACAAACTTCAGAACCTGCGAGAGTCCGTAAGGTCCTCGCAGAGTTCGGTATAATGGTCTTTAATTTTATTTCATTGAAAATCTTCGTGTCCTGTTTTGTGCATTGCATGATCCAACTTCGATTGATCTATGATCCGGATAATAGCTTTGAGATTTCTACATTAAGCAGGCACGCCCAATCCCTTCGATGCTGTTTGTTGCTTTTTCTTCATTCCCTGCCTCGGGATTTTTTTGGTTGCTTCGCTAATCCCCGGACTGCGTTCGGAATCAAACGCAGTGGCGTTTTTCAGCCCTCACTTGTCCGGGGTTACCCCGAAAAGGGATGGCTTTGCCATAAAATCGGTCACTCCTATCGGAGTTTGATGTTGCTCTCATTGGTGACATACACAGTAAAATCGTGGATTTGGTTCACTCAAATTGAAGGGCAATTTATTTTGGAACATGGACTGTAAAAACCCGGCAGGGTTGGCCGATCTTATAACCCCGGGTGAAGCTCCAATCAGAATTGCGAAGCAAGAATGATAGAGCGCAACCCGGGGGAGATCAGAGCAACAAAATAAGACCCCGAGGCATTGAGCCTGTCAAAGCACGAGAACAAATTCGAGGGGTTGCTGGGAAAGACTCCAGGGCAAACCCAAACAGGTTTTAGTTCAAAAATGGTAACTAATCCCTTTTGGAAAGAAGTTACCATTCATCAGATTGCATGACCAAAATTTAAAAATGAATTCTACTAAACTATTGATATTATTGAACCCAAAGTTTAAGTGTAGACGACGTGCACAAAACAGGAGTTCGGTATAATGGTCTTTAACTTTATTTCATTGAATATCTTCGGATCAGGAGTTTTCGCACTCCCAAGGGCCACTAACTCTTTTTGTTAACAAATCATCAGAATAAATTCACGTCGAACTAAGCGAGAAAGTGATCAAATACAATTCCAAAATTGTTTTACAAGTGGTACAGACAAACAATACTGATTTTGATGAATAATATTCCAAAACAGGATGTGCTCTTTTTATTAATCTGTTTTTGTAAGAAGTTTACCAATGTCTCCCTGCATTTATGAGCCAAAATGGCAGCTCTTTTCGTTTGTATAAGTAAAGAGACTCCTGAAATACGGACTCTTATTCAACAATAAACGATTCATAAATACGATAACAAAAATTCACTTCATATTATGTCTAATCAAATCAGCTCTTTAAAGATTGTAATTTTATCTGTAATTTTTTCGATGGGCTTAGTTGCCTGCTCTGACAACAGTACTGACCCTGACACAAGTACTCCCGGTGATGCCACGGTAACCATTACTGGTGAAATAGAAGGCGAGCATGAAGGCTGGGCGTTATTTAATCATGCTGAATTACCGTTATCAGAATCCTGGGGAATTTACCTTACAAACAACAGCACTTTTCA
>SLPZ01000170.1 GCA_007131725.1 Balneolaceae bacterium | reverse complement strand
TGGGATGATGAGGTAAAAAAACAGCACTATGGCCGATAATCAAGATCATATACTGTTGGCAGATGACCATGGAATCATTCGCTTGATTGTGAAGATCATCATTCAAAAGTACCTTCCGGATGCCACGTTTCATGAGGCAGGTGATTTCGTTAAAGTTCAGGAACTGATTAATAAATTCGAATTCAGCCTGATTGTACTTGATATTAATATGCCCGGCGGTGATTATTTTCAAACACTCGAATTGATCGGCCAAAAACAGTCGGATGCAAAAATACTTGTCTTCTCTTCTTATGATGAATCATTGTATTCTATTCGTTCATTAGAAGCCGGTGCTGACAGCTATGTCCAAAAAACATCGTCTACCGAAGATTTCAATAAAGCTGTGAAGAAGATTCTGAAAGTAGGCCAGTATGCCAGCAACAACATCAGCCAGCAGAAGTATCTCAAAAACAAGCTGGATGAACTGGATAAGAAAAAAGTGTAGAGAAGTCCCTTTTTCCTAAAAATTGATTTAGAATAGCCTTCCATCTTAAATTTTAGGATTATTTTAATAAACACTTATCAATGCCGTTTTTTTTATTTATAATTAGACAGCATTCAATACATCCCTTAACAAAAAATCGGTACGAATAATTATGGAATATTCAATTTCTGAAAAAAACGACGCCGTCATATTTTCGTTTAAAGGTAATATCATGGGAGGGCCGACAGCTACCGGCTTTCGGGAAGAGATTAAATCGTTGGTAGATGATGGAAAAACCAACATAATCGGGGATTTCAGCGCAGTTGATTTTATGAACTCATCCGGGTTGGGTATTCTGATTGCTACACTGACCAGCCTTAGAAAAGAAGGAGGAGATTTTAAAATATGCAGTCCTACAGACCGCATTAAAAGTCTGCTCAAGATTTCCAAACTTTTTACGGTATTTGATATTTATCAAACTCAGGAAGAAGCCGTAAAGGCTTATCAGGAAAAAAAATAGGGTGCTGCTGTAACTTGTAAACCTGGTGTAATTTTTTCTTCAACTTATATTTTATTACCACCAGCAAGATTCTCCGGGGATGCACTTCTGCCCCGGAGTATTCAATATATATTTTGCTTTCAAGAGATATAAAAGAATTTGGGTAAGAGCTTGATAATCTTATGATAAATTCATATAAATTTGTGTTGCGTATTTATTTACAAAACTTTGGCTTATAATTATCTGTCTCGTCAGAAAAGTTATTAGCAAGAGATTGAGCAGGATCAGGCATGTTGAACATGCAAGGTTCTTAGTCAGACATACTGCCACACTCTGATGGTTTGAGAAGTCGTGTTACAGAGAGGTAAAAACGAATCACAGGCTGGGCTTAATTATCATTGTACGTGATTAGCGGAATAGAACCTTTGCCCAATGCATCCCATTGTGGCAGGGTCACTTATCACCGCTATAAACATACTCATCATTTATAATTAACCGGTACAATTGTGAATAAAGCAAATCCTGAAAACGAACTCACTTCAGAAAACCTTCAACAACTGAAGGATGAAAACAAACGTCTTCGCAGGGCTGTTGATGAACTCGCAATTTTAAATGACCTGGCATTGGCTATAAGCGGCAGCCTTGACAGTGAAAAAATTATGAGATCTATCATCAGCAAGTCAATTCGGGCACTGGAAGCCGAACAGGGAGACATTACGCTGATTGCAGAAGATGAGCTGAACCCGGCCCAGACACTTGTGCGCAGTATGCTTAGTTCAAGCGACCGGTCTCCGCTGCACCTGAATCAGAATCTGCTGGGCTGGATGCAAATCAACAAAAAGCCGCTGATGATTAATGATCCGGAAAATGATGATCGGTTTAAAAGAGTAAAGTGGGATCCATCGATTAAATCGGTGATGAGTGCCCCGCTTATGGTTCGTTCAAAACTGACAGGCATTCTTACTGTTTATAATAAAAGAGCGGAATCGGACGGAAAGTTTACCGAATCTGACAAGCGCCTGCTTTCAATTATTGCTGCACAATCGGCCCAGGTGGTTGAAACTGCCCGGCTTCACGAAGAGGAAGAGGCTTACCGCTTTATGCTCCGAGAGCTTGACCTGGCCTCGGATATTCAGAAAAAAATGCTGCCGGCAGAGTCTCCACATATAGATCGTTATGCGGTTGCGGGTACAAATGTAACGGCAAGGGAAGTAGGCGGCGATTATTTTGATTATATCCGGATGGATGAACACCGATGGGCACTATGCCTGGGAGACATCAGCGGTAAAGGGCTGCCGGCATCGCTGTTGATGTCGAACCTGCAGGCTATTTTGCGCGGGCAGACTCTGCACGTGGTATCACCCGGCGAAATTCTTAAAAATGCAAACCGGCAGTTATTTCAAAGTACAAGTTCAGAGAAATTTGCAACTCTGTTTCTTGCCATCCTTGATACATCAAAAAACACGCTTCATTATTCAAGTGCCGGTCATGAGTTTCCATTTATCTTCAAAAACAGTGAAAATTATGAACGCCTTTCTACCGGCGGATTGCCGTTGGGAATTATTGATGGGCAGGAATATGAAGAAGATATAATTGAGCTTTTGGTTGATGATACCCTTTTCGTTTTTTCAGATGGTATTACAGACACCATTAATCCGAATGAAGAAATGCTGGGTGAAAAACAGTTGACCGAATTTCTGATAAACGAAGTAAAAAACAAAACTCAACCGGATGATTTGATAAGGAAGATTGTAGATACCTGCCTGAAACACAGCCAAAAAGAAAAACTTTTTGATGACATTACTGCAATTGCGTTGAGAAGAAATCAATAAAAATTGAGGAGGATGCCATGTATTTGCGGATGGTGGAAGCAACAGTAAAAAAAGAGGATGAGCAAAAGTTGGCTCAAATATATACGGATAAAATCATCAGTGTATTCGAACGCACAGAAGGCTGTCTTTTTGCAGGTTTGCTTCACAGCCAGGAAAAATCCGACAGATACATTTCACTGACAATCTGGAGGTCGGAAAGTGATGCAAATTCGTATGTGCGATCCGGAAAGTACGATGAAAATATTGAATCCATTCAGCATGTGCTGGATACAGGAAGTGAGTGGAAAATTCAGCTATCCAGCGAGAATACTGTAGAATATGTCCCGGTTCCCGCCGGGCCTGAGATTAAAGCGTATCCGGCTGTTATTGATGAAGAAACCATTCCGAAAAAAGTGCCTTCCGGAAGGCGCTTTTTACGAATTCTTTCCTTGAAAATTAATAAGGGACAGAGAGAAGAGTTCACCAAAATTTATGAAAAGGAGATTCTGCCCGAATTAAAAAAAATTTCCGGATGCCGATATGCATTTCTTCTGGATAATACGGAGAGCAGCAACGAAATGATTTCGCTGACCATTTGGGATGATTTGAAATCGATAGAACTGTATGAAAAGCATGGTAAGTTTAAGGGCTTTTTGCAGAAAGTTAATCACACACTGGGCGGTTTGTATCACTGGAAAATGGCATTCGAAGAACGCTCTAAAACTGTGAAAACAGTAACAAGCCAGGATATTGGAATCAGCAAATTCACCCTTGTTACAGGTAAAGATTTTCGATGACGATGTAGAATAAACTTATTTCTTTCTTAAAGAATCATTCCACTATGATTGGCAGTGAAATATCGCATTACAAGATTCTGGAAAAACTCGGCGAAGGCGGACCCGTCCTCCGAAGCTTTCACGATTCAGACTGACAATATGGAAAAGGGAACTACCATATCGCATTATCAAATCCTCGAAAAGCTGGGCGAAGGCGGAATGGGCGTCGTCTACAAAGCCCGGGATACCAAACTCGACCGCACCGTTGCGTTAAAGTTTCTGCCCTCTCAGGTCGGTGCTAACGATGACGAGAAGAAACGCTTCATCAACGAAGCCAAAGCAGCATCCGCACTCGACCACACCAACATTTGCAGCATACATGCTATTGAAGAAGATGACAACGGCAACATCTTTATCGTCATGGCATACTACGAAGGTATGTCATTAAAAGAAAAAATCGAACAGAGTCCGCTTCCCCTCAAAGATGCCGTCCAATACGCCATTCAAATATCATCGGGACTTCATAAAGCACACGAAAAAGGCATCATTCACCGTGACCTCAAACCGGAAAATCTTTTAATAACAGATGACGATCAGGTAAAGATAATCGATTTCGGATTGGCAAAAGCTGCCCAGCGTACGATGCTCACAAAGACCGGCACAACACTTGGTACGGTACCATATATGTCGCCCGAACAGGCACAGGGAGATACAGTTGGTCATCGGACCGATATCTGGTCGCTTGGAGTAGTGATCTATGAGATGGTGACCGGACAGCGGCCGTTTAAAAGCGAGTACGAAACGGCCCTTGTTTATTCAATCGTAAATGAAGAACCTGAGCCGGTAACGGGATTGCGGAGCGGTGTGCCGATGGAGTTGGAGAGAATAATCAATAAATGTCTTGAAAAAGATGCCGGCAACAGGTACCAGCATACCGACGAACTTATTGTCGATTTACGGAAAGTAGAACGAGAACTGTCATCGGGTAAACACCGGACAGAGGCGATTTCCGAGAGAAAAACTGAAAGCAGATTAGAGAATGAAGGAGAGGATGGGAGTGGGAGTACAAGTAATCGTTTGCTGTCAAGATCCTCGATGGTCTATATAGCCATTGCCGCGATTGCAGTCATAACCGGGGTTGCTTCCTACTTGCTGTTCTTCGCCACCAGTACTCCTGAATATGCCGACAGGGTGCTTGTTGTACCTTTTGAAAACCGCACCGGTGATTCTTCACTCGATCCGGTTGGCAGAACGGCGTCGGACTGGATTACGGAAGGTATTCTGCAGAGCGGTGTTGTAGATGCGGTTCAGACAACGACGACATTACAATTAATCGGTGATGATGATTTAGCCGGCGGTGGATTGGAAAATCGCTCCCGGCTCGTTGAATTAGCCGGACACACCAACGCCGGCATAGTGGTCTCAGGCAGTTTTATTCAAATCGGTGATGATATCAGGTTTGAAACACAGATCGTTGATGCTGAACGAAATGAGGTCATCGATCAACTTGATCCGGTCCGCGGTACGCGGAGTGACCCGATGAACGTCATTAATGAACTGCAACAAAATATACTGGGAGTGCTATCCATACACGTATACCCCGGCTTGGATTTACAGTTCTTTGAAAACCCGCCTGTCTATGAAGCATATGTTGAATATATGGAAGGCTTGACATTCTTTCATCGTGATTTCGAGAAATCAATCGAGCATTTGCATCGGGCAATAGAAATAGACCCTGATTTCTTACAGGCGATATTATTTAAAGCATGGGCATATAGAATTTTGGGACAAAATGCCGAAGCCGATTCGCTGTTTCATACTGTAGATGCAGAAAGAGAGCGATTATCTCCATACAATGAATATTATTTAGACTTCAGTATGCATGCGATGCAGGGTGACAGGGAAGAAGCAATTTCAACAGCGATACAGTGGAACAATATTGCGCCCCAGGATCAACTATCAACTTATTTGCTTGGCAGTTACGCACTTGCAATGAATCGGCCTCAAAAAACCGTTGATACATTTTCGGGGTTTGAATTGTCGGACCGTTTCATTGAGGAGGCACCGGGGGGTATGCAGTGGTTCAGGATGTTTGCAAATGCTTATCATCTCCTCGGGGAACACGAGAAGGAACTTGAGACGGCACGGCAAGGATTAGAATATTTTCCTGAAGATCTATTTCTTAAAGCCCGTGAGGCAGAAGCTCTCGCCGCTATGGGCGAAGTCGAAAAAGTGTACGCTGTAATCGAAGAGAGTAATGCGATTGATGAACCTGTGCGGGGCACTGTCGGTTCTGTCATGCTCGCCGCTGCATTCGAGCTTCGTGCACATGGGAATGTAGATAAATCACTTGAAATTGCCGAACAGGCGGTTGAGTGGTACAAATCAAATGAACCGGAAAATAAAGGCGCACTCGCAAATGCACTTTATCGCGCTGAACGATGGGAGGAGGCATATGCAATTTATGAAGAATTGAGCCGGCAAACTCCGGATAATATAGTTTTTCAAGGAGCACTCGGAGTCTTGGCCGCCATGATGGGAAATGATG
>SLPZ01000224.1 GCA_007131725.1 Balneolaceae bacterium | reverse complement strand
TCTTCTCTAATACGTAAAGCATTTTTTGGATTTCGTTTAATTCTTCGAAAAGAGAATCAAAATCAGTTTGAGTTAAATATTTCAGATTTCTTGCGATCAGTAACTGTGTTTCCAATTCGCAAGCAGATCCGTAAGAGATTCCAAGAAAGTTGGCAAACTCTTTCTTTGATCTTCGTCCCGCGCCTTCAGCAATATTTGAGCTGATTGAAACTGCTGATCTCCTTATTTGTGATGTTAATCCATATAGTTCATTTTTTGGAAAATTTACGGTTTTACGATAAACACTCGTTGCCAGTTCAACCGCTCGCTTCCATACAATTAGATTTCTAAAATTATCCATAATTCATCAGATTAAGTTAATATTGACTTATCTGTATGAACCCGAAAATCAAAATTCCTTACACTTTTTTTTATTAGTCGTGAGTCTTGAGTCCTGAGTCTTGAGATTTTTGGATTCAATTTCTTTTATTAAATGCACTGATGTAATCGTTCATAAAATGAACTTCCTTTCAAATTTCAATCTCCTTTCCCACCCTCAAGACTCAGGACTCAAGACTAGTTCCTCAATGGTTTCCCAGTCTTCAGCATATACTCCATTCTCTTATGCGTTCGCTCATCCTGAAAGCACTCCAGGATCGCTTCGCGTTCGAGTTTCAGTATGTACGATTCAGGCACTTCCTGGGGTTCGCTGAGGTCGCCGCCGGTCAAGATGTCGGCCACTTTACCGGCGAGGACTTTGTCGTAGGGTGATGCCCACTTTGCTTCGGCTATGATGTAGACGGTGACGTCGAGAACGCTCTTGCCGGTCTGCCCCAACAGTTTGATCTTTGGCTCGGCTGGCGGACGATATCCCGCATCGGCCATCGCCCTCGCCTGCTGTTTGGCGGTTGCCAGAAGCAGATCCCGGTGCATTACAATCATATCCGTATCACGGAGGTATCCAAGCTTTTTAGCTTTTGGTGCACCATCAGACACTTTCGCCATTCCGATCGTTTTGAAGGCGTCTTTGAGATACGGCAGCGGATCGGCGTCCTCTTCCTCCTTCACCTTCTCCATGGTGCGAAGCAGCAGCTCCTTGGTGCCGCCCCCGGCGGGGATCAATCCCACGCCCAGCTCCACCAGCCCGCAGTACAATTCATGATGCGCCACTACTTTATCACAATGCATCATAAATTCCACACCTCCTCCGAAGCAGCGGCCCGATACAGCACCTATCACCGGGAACGGCTGGTATCGCAAACCGACCGCCAACCGCTGGAAATTCTCTACCGCTTCGTTGATCATCTCAAAATCACCGTTCTGCAATGCCTGACCCGCTTCGCCCAGGTTGGCACCATAGCTGAAATTCTCATTGTCGTGGCCAATCACCATCGCATCAAACTGCTCCTTTACGATCTCCGCGGCTTTATCCACCGATTTCACCAGCTCAAAACCGAGCGTCTGGTTTTTGGTCCGGAATTCAAATAATGCAATTCCATCATCCATATCATACAGACCGGCACTCTTGTTGCTCCACACCTCCTTGCCATCACGCTTCAGTGCGGCAACGGTGATCGCTCCTTCGGCCGGTGGTGATAGCGGTTCAGCTTTTCCTGTTGCGAGATTGTAAACCGTGCCGTCATCCTTGTAAAATGATTTTCGGCCGCTTTTCAGCATCTGTTTCACAGAATCGGGGACTTCGCGTCCTTCCTTTTCCATCCGTTTTACCGATTCTTCCACACCGATCGCATCCCACCGCTGAAACGGCCCCAGCTCCCAGTTGAAGCCCCACTGCATAGCGCGGTCAATCGCCTCCACCGAGTCGGTAATCTCCGGAATCCGGTTCGCCGAATAGAGCAGCAGATCACAGTGGATCTCCCATAAAAACTTCCCTGCATCATCATCCTGATTCACCAGATATTTCAGGCGCTCGCCGGAAGTCTTAAACTCCTTCTTCGCTTTGGCAGCCGGATCAAATTTTGTCTCCTTCTGAGGCTCATACTCAAGGGATATCGGATCAACCACGTGATACTCATTTCCTTTCTCCCCTTTCACCTTCTTATAAAATCCGTGTCCCTTCTTGTTGCCGTGCGCTCCTTTCTCCACCATCTCCTTAAACTTCGCAGGCAGTTTGAAGATCTCTCTACTTTCATCATCGGGAATAGCGGGGTAAAGATTTTCAGCCACATGATTGATCACATCCAGCCCGGCAATATCCGCGGTACGGAAAGCAGCTGCTTTGGAGTAGCCGGTGAGGGTGCCTGTCAGAAAGTCGATTTCCTCAGCGCGAAACTTTCCTTCAAAAAACCATGGCATCATCGAGGCCATCGAAAAGACACCGATCCGGTTGGCGATAAAGTTGGGTTTATCCTTGCAGAGCACCACTCCTTTTCCGAGGATCTTTTCGCAGAAGCGGGTCATATACTCCGTCACCGCCTCATCCGTACTTTCGGTGGGGATGATCTCCAGCAGCTTCATGTAGCGCGGCGGGTTGAAAAAATGCGTACCCAGGAAATGGATTTTGAACTCATCACTCATATCCTCGCTGATTTGCGAGATCGGCAGTCCGGAAGTATTGGAGCTGACGATAGTTCCCGGCTTTCGCACCTTCTCAATTTTCGCCATCATCTCCTTTTTGATATCCATCTGCTCCACAATCACCTCGCATACCCAGTCTGCATCGGCAATCCATTCGAGGTTGTCCTCAAAATTACCCGGTGTAATCCGCTCCGCCCACTCCGGATCACCCAGCGGCGCAGGATTCATTTTGGTGAGCTTTTTGATATTCTCCTTCACCGTTTTGTTTGGCCGTTTCGGATCATCCGATTTCAGATCGAGCAGCTTCACTTTCAGCCCGGCATTCACACAGTGCGCGGCAATTTGGCTGCCCATTACGCCTGAGCCGAGGATGAGGACGTTTTGGATTTTTTTAGTCTTGAGTCCAGAGTCCTGAATCATAAGTATAGTCTTGAGATGTTAGTCTTGAGTCGTGTGATTTAGGATTTTAGTCGTGAGCCTTGAGTCAAGAGGATATGTCTATTTCTGAATCTTAAATTTAAGCACTGCCTTAGATAAACGTCCAAAGCCCTTCTCAAGACTCAGGACTCAAGACTCACGACTCCTCATCATACATCGATTCAATCTCCTCCTTAAACTTCTCTAATACAACCGGCCGCTTCACCTTCATGGTTGGAGTGAGCTCACCACTTTCAATAGTGAGAGGCTCTTCGAGCAGGACAAACTTCTTCACCGTTTCCCAGGGAGAGAGTAATTTGTTTGCTTTGTCTACCTCCTGCTGAATCAACGATCGGATTTTTTCATCTTTTGAATAAGGTTTTTCCGGCATATAATTATCCCGGTTCAGGCGTTTCAGCACATTGTCATATGTCGGAACAATTAACGCAGAACAAAATTTTCGCTGATAACCAATCACAACCACCTGCTCAATAAACCCGGATCCTGCTATTTGGTTTTCAATATTCTGAGGGGCAACATACTTTCCGGTTGAAAGCTTAAACATTGATTTTTTCCGATCAGTAATGTATAAATATCCATCTTCATCAATTTTTCCAATATCCCCGGTTTTGAACCAGCCATCTTCGGTCAGTACTTCCTCAGTTCTATGTTCATCTTTGTAGTAACCCTTCATTACGTTGGGGCCGCGGGTGATTATTTCACCATCATCTGCAATTTTAACTTCTATACCTCTTAATGGTTTGCCTGTAGTCCCGATACGCATATTTCCAGGTGACTGAGCCGCAATAACAGGTGAAGTTTCTGTTAAACCGTATCCCTGCACACAAACAAAACCGATGGCATTCATGAACTTAAAAATCTCGGGCGACAGGGCGGCACCTCCACTCACCATGCCACGCAGTTTACCTCCAAATAGCTCACGAATTTTTCGATACACCAGGAAATCTGCAATTTTATGTTTTAATGCCGAAAGTCCTCTTGGCGGATGTTCGGGATCGTACTTCTCAGTAAGATAAATAGCCCAGTAGTATAGATTTTTCTGGAGTCCGCTCAGCTCCTGTCCTTTCACCTTTACCCCGGTTTGAATTTTTTCGAGAAGACGGGGTACTGTAGCCATAAAAAATGGCTTCACTTCCATGAAATCATCCCGGATTTCTTCAATTTTTTCAATGTAATGAATCCGGCTTCCCCGGCTGATGTACATATAATCAACCATCCTTTCAAATACATGCGACAACGGCAAATAAGAGAGAGCATTTTTTCCGTGAAAATCTTCATCCGGGAATGGTAAAATTTCGAGTGATCCGATTACATTCGAAGCAATGTTATTATGAGTCAGCATCACTCCTTTCGGTAACCCTGTTGTGCCTGAAGTATAAATCAGAGTTGCAAGATCATTGGGTTTTACCTGTTTACGGAGCTTTCCAAATAAATCGGGATTTTTATTATTGCGTTCCTCACCCAATTTTTCGACATCAGCGAGTGTTTTCAGCTTCTTGTGTTTAGACCCGAAAATTGAAACAATAGTTTTGATATTCTTCACATCTTTAATGAGCGGCTTTGTTTCTGCAAACATTTCATCGTTAGAAACAATGTGAATTTTTGAATCGGAATTTTCGAGAATATATTTGATCTGCTCCCCATGCTGAGTAGTATAAATTGGAACACTAACTGCCCCAATAGAGAAAATGGCAAAATCACAAATTAACCACTCCGTGGAATTTTCTGCATGCAGCGAAACCTTGTCTCCGTATTTTATCCCGAGTTCATGTAATCCAAGTGCTGTATTTTTTACTCTCGATTTGAACTCATCTATTGCGGTGTCGTGCCATTTTCCTTTTCGCTTGGTAGAGGAAAACAAGCCGGGTGGAAATTCCTCAAGTGCTTTAAAAAGTATGCCTGAAAGTGTTAGTTCGGTAATTTTCATTGCTCTTTTGATTATGGTGAAGCAAATCCGGTTGTATATTCAGACTGTAATTTACAATTTGCAGGCTATATTAAAAATTACAGTCTAATAAGAATAAAGCTACAATCTGAACTTTTTACCAGTAATCTTCTCAAAACAGGTGATTTATTAATACATCTCATATACTATACTTAATATCACGTAAAATAAATTTCACAAACAGTAAAACTGATATGCAAATTGAAGAAACCATCAAAGAACGGTTCGAAAAATTAAAGGAAATGGCCAAAAAAGATATGGGAGATGCTCTCGGCCTGGAATATACGCTTATCAGCAGGGATGAAATGAGAGCCAGAATGCCGGTGAACGAAAACACCATTCAGCCAATGGGCATTTTACATGGCGGAGCTTCGGTTGTTTTAGCGGAAACTCTCTCCTCAATCGGTGCATGGCTTAATTTAACTGATGATTCAAAAATTGCAGTTGGCTTGGAAATTAATGCCAATCACATCAAAACCGTGCGTATGGGACAGGTTGTTACAGGTATTTCAAAACCTATACACCGCGGCGCTCAAACCCAGGTATGGGAAACTCGAATTGAAACAGAGTCTGGAAAATTAGTATGTATCTCGCGCTGCACCCTTGCAATCATCAGGAGAAGAAAATGATCATGAAGTGCGGCCTTTTATTTGCAGAAATATGAACATGATTAATTCTTTGATAGTACCTGACTATAGCAATGTTTAGTAAAGTTTCATCAGTCAGATAAAGACCAGACAGGTATCAACACGACAACATTGGTAGGTATGAAATATCGAATAAAACCTGTCTGGTCTCACCCAATTATATAAGGGTGACTCAACACTAAGCCGTAATCCGAAATACTCCGGGTTCAGTATCATATTCATCAGATTTCTGAACAAATCCGTTTGATTGGTTCAATACCCGGTTAAACAGAAATAAAAGAGATGATTTGGCCTGCAGCATCTCTTCGTAATTTGCATGTTCACTGTTCTGCAGTTTCGACAAAAAAAGCTCTTTTTGCCATTCCCTGATCTGTGATGAGTGCGCAATAGACATGTCGTCAAAAAACTTATTCACCCATCGGAGTATATTTTTTTCCGTCGGATAACCTGCACCTTTTCTTCTGATTTCGATTCGAAGCCTGGAAAGAATTAATGATCGTTTCATATTATCTCCTTTTTATATAAAAAAAAAAAAAAACCTGAAACCCTTACAGAATT
>SLPZ01000163.1 GCA_007131725.1 Balneolaceae bacterium | reverse complement strand
TCGGGAGCAAAGAACGAAAAAACTTGTTGACATCCGGACCGATACAAAAAAACAGCATAAACGCCTGAAGGTGATAAGCATGAATCCCAATGATTCTATTCTTGATAAACTGGTTCTTTTATTACAAAAGCAGATGAGTGATTTTTTAATCAATCTGAAGTCTGGTAAAATTCTGCTTGCTATACAAAATATTGGTGTTCTATTGTATGGTATTTTTTACCCGTTTCTTTATAGAAATCGCCATAAAAAGTTAAAGCAAGAGATGGAAGATTATTTGGATGCAGGAAGTTAAAAAATGTTTAAAACGGTTCGTAATGGAAAAAATACTTGGTGCTTTCTCAAGCTGGAAAAGCCAATCTTATTATAAAAGTCGATGGATACATGAAAGGGATTAATTAATGAAAAAAAAGCGATTAATTTTTTTTATCGGGGCTTTATATGGCGGAGGCGGTGAGCGTGTTTTAGTAGATCTGTTGCGACATTTAAACAGAGATAAATATGAATTAAATCTGGTAGTTAGCACAAAAAATGGGGTTTTATTTGATCAAGTGCCCTCTGATATAAATGTTATCATCCGGTATACTCAAGATTCTAAAAGATTAAATTTATATCGGAGGGCTTTTGGATTGTCTAAGATTATAAAAGAACTTAATGCAGATATTGTAATAAGTTTTCTAACAGGTGCAAACCGCACACTAATGAGATCCAAATTATTTCTTCCAAAAAACCTGAAAATTATTTTAAGAGAAGGCAATAATCCTCTGCACATTCATAGCATGTTCTCAAGCTGGTTTTGGAGAAAAATTGCAATTCAGGAGGTAAAGAATTTATATCCATTGGCTGATAGAATCGTAACACCAAGTGTTGGGATTGCAAAAGATTTCCAGAAATATTGGGGGATTTCTTCTGATCTGTTTCATCGTATTCATAATCCGGTTGATATATCAATGATTAATCAAAAAAGCAGTGAAGATATATCTCTCCCCTGGGGCGAGGTTGAAAAGGTTAAATGGATACTTGCAGTAGGAAGGTTAACCAAACAAAAGGGATTCAGTGATCTGATTAGTAGCTTTTATGAAGTAAGAAAAAAAGCAGATTCAAGACTAATTATTCTTGGAGAAGGTGATCTAAGAGTCAAACTTCAAAATAAAATTGATGAAATGGGTATGTCAGATTTTATTTTTATGCCCGGGTTTGTAAAGAATCCCTGGAAGTATATGAAAAGGGCAGATCTTTATATTTCGTCCTCATTATGGGAAGGTTTTCATTTAACAATTGCTGAGGCAATGGCTTGCGGTACAGTGCCAATTGCTACAAATTGTAATTATGGGCCTTCTGAAATTATCACAGATGGAAAGGATGGCCGATTAGTACCTGTGGGAGATGTTGAAACTTTGAGCAATACCATATGCGAACTGCTTGAAAATAATGAGTTGAGGTCTGAAATGGCTGCTAATGCATTAACCCGATCACATGATTTTGATATTAAAAGAATTATAAAAGAATATGAAAATCTATTCGACAGTTTTATAACCTGATATATTATCGTAATAAAACAGAACTGCCTATAATGTAACCAAAGGCAGAAATGAATAATTATAGGTATATCAATATTTTCAGTAGTCAGAAAGTCGTATCAAATGCTAAAGAAAGAACAAATAATAATTTATTTGGATTATCCTGAGCAATTACAGAAAGAATTAGGCCCAAACTCTTTAATTGCAAATTCTATAGTTAGACTATAATGGCTGATAGTGTAAAACATGCTTGCGTTATTACTCCAATTTATCCTGATAAATGGTTTTTTGAACAAGGTGCATTTGTTGACAGGCTCGTACACGAATGGAAAAATCAAGGCCTGAGGGTTGATGTTGTTGCTCCAAGAAAAATATCCAATACTCTTAAAAGGGTTTTCACAGATAAATATACTTCACATCAAATTGCAGGCGATACTGTTTTATATCCTAAATATATATCAGTTTCGAATAAGAAATTGTTGAATTTAGACCTGAAAAAGATCAGCCTGCAAAATTTTAATAAATCCGCTTTAAATAGCCTCGAAAGTTTAAATACGCCTGATTTTTTTTATGGTCAATTTTTAGAAAGTGGCGGCAGTGCTGTTGTTGCCGCTGGGAAAAAGTATTTCCGCCCGGCGTTTGCTAATGTTGGAGAATCAGCATTAAACAAGAGCGGGTCAGATGAAGAGAAAATTAAGCTATCTGAGCTGATAAGGTCTTTAGATGGCCTTGCATGTGTTTCGAAAGAATTGGCAGACGAAGTCATCAGGCTGGGAGCTGATCCAGAAAGAGTAATGTTTTATCCTAATACAGTAAATCTGGACAGGTTTAAAAAACTTAACCAATCAAAATGCCGAAAAAAAGTAGGCCTTCCTTCTGATGATATTATTGCAATTTTTGTCGGACATTTTATTGAAAGAAAGGGGCCTTTACGGGTTTTACAGTCTTTAGAGATGCAATCGAATAAGAAAGTAAAGGCTATTTTTATTGGCAGGGGCGATCAGCAGCCGCGTAGTGAATTAATTTTGCACAAAGGCCCATTACCCAACAACGAACTAAACACATGGCTTTGTGCTTCTGACTTTTTTGTGTTGCCAACACTGCAAGAAGGATATTGTAATGCAATAAATGAAGCTATGGCTTGCGGGTTGCCGATCATCTCATCAGATATACCTGAGATAAGAATGCAGGTACCGACTGAAGCAGGCATATTGGTTAATCCCTCAGATATAAATTTATTGGCCAGGGCGATAGATGAATTGGCTTGCAATCCGGATATCAGAAAAAAAATGGGCGAAGCTGCATATCGGGAACAGGTAAAACGCAGTTCGAGAAGCCGGGCAAGTGTAATACTCGAATGGATTAATCAAATTTTGAAACAGCAAAAAGATCAGTAGCATTTTTAACGCTTGAAATAGCATTATTTACAGGCAAAACCCTTTATACAATGTCAGATCCAATTTATGAAAAAGTATATCATAAACTACCTGTATTTTTACAAAATGTTGCTGTTTCAGTATATGGATTAAAGTTGCGCAGGCAGCGTTACGGTAAACTATTCCATCGTTATACAGAAGAACTAAAAGCTACTGAATGGCATACTAAAGAAGAAATTGAGGACCTGCAGAACAAATGTTTCAGAGATTTGATTGTTCATGCTTATAAAAAAGTTCCATTTTATAAAAATCTATATGATAGTCATGGAGTTAATTTTTCACAGATTCAAAATCTGGATGATATTAATCGGCTGCCAGTTATTACTAAGAATGATATAAAAAAAGCAAATACCCAGGTAATTTCTGATGAATTTCAAGCAGAAAACCTGATTACAACTAAAACAAGCGGTACAACAGGTACGCCATTAACTGTATATCAAACTCTTGAATCGATAAACCTGCAATGGGCATTCTTTTGGAGATCAAGGATAAGATTTGATTTATCAATTAATGACAGGCATCTAATGTTTGGCGCAAGAATGCCTGTTTCACAAGAGCAAAATTACCCACCCTATTGGAGGCATGATTACTTTAATAAGCGGGTATATATCAGTACAAGTCATATATCCAGGAAAACATTACACTCTATTGTCAACTTCCTGAACACAAATCAGTTTGTCTTTTATACCGGATATCCATCTGCAATATACGTTCTTGCAAAATTTATCGATGATCTGGGTTTAGAGATTAAAAATAAACCAAGGGTAATCGCGTTTGGTTCTGACTCTGTATCGCCTTCTCAAAAAAAATTGATAGCTAAAGTTTTTGGCGCCAGGATCATTGAATTTTATGGTATGGTAGAATTTGCTGGAACAATGTCGATGTGTGAATACGACAGATTCCATGTAGATCATGAACATTGCTATATCGAAACAGAGAAAGCTGATAATCCCGAATCGCAGAAGTTAATTTTAACCGGTTGGGGCAACAAAGCTATGCCTTTTATTCGGTATGATATTGGTGATTATGCATCTCCAGCAAAAACTAATTGTCCATGCGGAAGACATACTGATTCTTATATAAGTATTGATGGACGAGCTGAAGACTATATAACGACTCCGGACGGAAGAAAGTTAACAGGATTTAACCAGGTATTTAAGAATGCAAGAAATATACTGGAGGTGCAGGTAATTCAAAAAAACATTGAGGATGTAACCTTAAAAATTGTACCGGATGAAGACTTTAATGAAAGTGATAAAGTTTATTTACTAAAAGAGTTCAGAAAACGAGCCGGGAAACAGATAGGTGTAAAACTCGAAATAGTTGAAAGTATACCAAGATTAAAATATGGGAAGTTTAAATCTGTAATTTCACATGTCGAATAATTAAACTATCAGCTAAAATATGATCTTGATAGTTTAATGTATATACTCATTTATATAATTCATGATTTTTTTTGAATTATCATCAATTGTATAATTGCCTTTAATTGAATCTATATTTTTAATTACGCTATCCAATTTATCCTGATTTAGATTGTTTATGAAATTGATTATGTTCTGGTCATTAGTAGCATCTATTGACATTCCACATTTCAACTCCTTTACTTTTTTTTCGAGATATGTATTTTTCGATACAATTATTGGTTTCTTAAAGAAAATGGACTCATATAATTTATTTGGTTCAGCAATTCTTTCATTTAGTCCGCTGGTATCATAACAGGCAACAACAATATCAATATTATCATAAATACCTGATAAGTCATCAGGGTTTTTAAAAGGGCCAAAATATTTGATATTGTTATATCTTTTTTCCAGTATTTCTACTTCATTTCTAAGATGCGATTCCCCATAAAAATGGAAACTGTGATGAGGGTATTTTTCTCCAATTATTCTGGCAAATCTAAAAATTGTATTAGGATATCTGAATGCGCCAACGTATGAAAATATGAGATTTTCTGCATGAATAGTTGTATTTATATCATCTCTGTCAATTTCTGAAAAAGAAATATCAAGTTTATTTTTCTGTATTATAATATTGTTTGCTTCAATATCATTAAAAAAATAATTATAGAATCCCTCTGATGTCATTACAGTTAAGACAGAATTATTAATCATCCTCTTATCGATAAATTTAAAAAACCATCTTACCCATTTTATCCTTTTTCTACCGTATATAATATCTGACATTTCATATACATAAAAATTAACTTTATTTAAAAGCAAAATAAATGTTAACATGTATCCAAAGCTATAATATAGGACTTTGTTGTCTTTGTTATTCTTGACAATTTTTCTGATTTTAAAAAAGTTGTTTAAGAGCTTATAAATATACCCTTCATTGTCTTTATAATTTCCAATGATATTTATATCTAAATCATATGAATTGGTGTTTATATTATATTTGTTTCGATCAATACCATAAACCGATACTTCGAAACCCTGGTCTCTAAAACTATTTATTCTTTTGATACAGCGAGGTTGTGAAATGGACTCCAGCAAGAAGATAATCTTCATTTAAAATTCTATAATAGTTTTAAAAAATAGATATTGGATAATCCAATAAAAGAGGTTTGAGTTTGTATTTTAACATTGTCTTAAAAAAATTACGAATTATGTGCCTTCGTACATAACCAGTTAATAATGGTTGTGATTTAAAAGATATCATGCATTCGAAATATAACCCAGCTCTTTCAATAGAGGTTCACAGTGTTTGTTAATCAATTCATTTTCACTTGGATATAGCTTTTTCCCGCCTTGATAGTTGGATTTTATTGAATTTAGTCTGCTTAAAATCCTATCATTTATATCAATTCCAGCAAAATCAAACATTTTTCTTGTCTTCGTTAGATCACCACCCACTATGTCCTCATACCTTATCTCAAAATATGCACCATTAAATGTTTTACTGTTTTTATATTCAAGAACAGATTCAACAGAATTTTTCCACTGTAAAGCGCAAACTTCTATCAAATCCAATCGTTTAAAATCATTGCGTATACCCGGGTAGCATGGACCCCAAATGGATTTTTTTATTACACCAATATTATTGAGATACAAAGGAAGCGAATATTTTAAATCATAGAGTAAGTCCACTAATCGGAAGTTCGTATGATTCCATTTTTTTTTTAATCTCTTGTTCGTATTCCTGCTTATATTTATAGGATTATTTTTATGTGCCAGTTCTGTTTTAGTATACTTTCCTTGCCATCGTTGTTTTGATGATCTGGCCACATCATACCCATTTCTGATTATGTGAATGAATTTTGCTTGTGGGAAAAGATTATGCACAAATTCAAATCGAAGAGAGTTGGAAGGTGTTTTTTCAAGTAGAATTTCACCACCCGTATCTGTAAGATACGCCTGAAACGTAGTTGTGATGTAGTGTCGGATTTCTGGTGTGATATGGGATTTGGTTAAACTGTCATGGCCTACGGAGAAGTTTTTATATTTCCAGATATTTTTTGGTTCACCTATATAACTCACCCGTTGATCCATTTTAAGCAGGTTTGCAAGCATGGTAGTACCAGACCTCGCGGCTCCCAGTATAATTACAAAATTGAATGGATCACTCTTCAAATCAGGTTTTTATTTAGTTATACATCAAGTTAGTGTTTAAACCTTTGCCCGTTTTTAAATCTGTTTTGGGCAATTATTGCCGAAAATTCTGACAATGCTATCTTATCTCGCTGGTTATGAATGAATCGCAGAGGAACGTCTCCGTAAAAAGAAGCCCACATAGAAAAAGTACTTGGTGGGCCAACAATATAATCACATTTGCTTAGTGCATAGAGGTCGTGAATTGGTGTTGGGTCTTCAATTTTTAAGGCATTATACTGATTGTATTTGTTCATATTAATTTTTTCATCAGAGCATAAGAGAAATACAGTTTTTTTATACTTTTTTTTCAATTCTTGCTGAAGAGAAGCCATAGCATTTGTGTAAATCATGTCCTCATAATAATATTTTCCGTTTCGATAATGCCGGTAATCTTTTCTGCGTATATGTATCCCGATAATGACAGTTTCTGATTTCTTTAGCTCGTCAAAAACTGAGTCAACATGATTTTTTATATCAACTTCTGGTGAAAATAGTTTTCTTATTTGTTTTTTGTGCTTAGAGAGAAGGTTTATATTACGTGGTTGTTGCCAGGCATTAATTAAGTGTATTGTTTTGCTTTTTATGAGATGCTGTTTCATCTCCGTGTAAGATTCGAATTTCTCGTGGTAATGTACATAACGCCCCAAAAGTTCTATTTTATTTAAAGCTTTATGCAGTTTAATGAAGGATCGGTATGCGTAATAATTGTTAAATAAACCGATTCTAATATTTTTTAGTCTGTTTATATTTTCGAAATAGTCAGAATAATCATCAAAATTTATAACATAAAGCTTCAGGTTATACTCTAAACTAAATGCTATAAATGGAGTGACAGCCCACAGCCTGTTGCAAAGCTGTCCGGCTCTATCGATAATAACAATCATCAATCCTCCAAAAGTTTTGTTATCGATTTTGCCATCGCTTTATCAATCATTTTACGGCTAAATTTCTCCGCAAACCTGCGGCTATGATCGGTATTAAAAACTGAATTATTCTTCTGAATATTTTCAATCTGTTTTATCAGCCCGTTTACATCTACCGGCTCAAAAATATAAGAGTGCGGAACATGTTGCTGTAAAAAATCTTTGGCATATCCGCTAACCCCCGCCAGTACCGGTTTCCCTATAACGGCAAGTTCAAAGATTTTTGAAGGCAGCACCTTTTTAAAGATGGCAAAATCATTCAAATGGATAAAAAGAATATCTGAACTTAAATACTTTTCGGCCAGGTTTTCTCTTTTTACCGGATTTGATATTGAAACATTACCGATCTGTTTATCAGACAATGAAGTTTTCAATTTATCCATCGCCCCGCCATCTCCGATAATTTCAAACTCGTATCTGTGCCGAAGTCCTTCTGCCGCCTCCGGAATAATTTTATGAAGCCCCTGGCCCTCACCCACATTTCCGGCATACAGAATTTTTTTCAGTCCGCCTTCATTCTTCCGTTTTATTCCTGTAGAAGTCTTAACAAACATAGGGTCCACACCGTGGGAAAAGTACGAGAAAGAGGTGTCAGGGTAATTGGTAAAACTGTTTTTAAAACCCTCACTGATCAGGTTGATGTGAGTGGCATAATTATACACCCGTTTTTCAAGTTGTGAAATAATTAGTGGAACAAAAAATTTAAGGGCCGGATTGTGGCTGATATTTCCAATGGTTTCACTGAAAATATCTCTCACATCAACAAAAAGCGGACATTTATTTCTTTTTGCAATTTTATAGCCCAGCCAGGATGTAAAAAACCGGCTCGAAGAAGCATATACCAGATCGTAAGAGGTATTTTTGGTTTTTTTGATGGTTTCAAAGTAATATTTCCGGAAACTCAGCGCCTGGTCTTTCATTCCGCTTTTGTGCGGCGGTACATCAATCCGCTCGATTCGCACATTATCGAACTCTTCTATATTCTTATAAGAACTGTTAAATGTAGCATAGCGGTTCGGGATGGTGGTAAATACATCAATCCGGAAGTCGTCATTTTTTGTTTGGCGGGAGAGCTCATCCAGCAGCGGAGAGTTGCGAAACGATCCGGCACATAAATCGGGGCGAAAGTAAAAAGTAAGAAACAGAATTCTTTTCATAAATCAGCCGAATCTTATCTTAAAACTGCATTTTCCCTTAAAATTATAGCTGATACCGGATGCCTCTTTCTGCTTGTTGAACCCCTCATTATACCGGTATGTAAAGACTGACAAACCGGATATGCCTTCGAAGCTAACCGAACAATCACAGGAAAGCTGTAACGACTGCTGGTCGATACTTTCAACCGAAACCAAAGGCGCAAAATATAACCTTCCGGTAGCAGGTTTATCGGCCATTACCTGGTCTTCAATGGAAACAAGATGTTCTTCAGCTGTAATTATTCGTTCCTGTTTGATGAACTTACCCAAACGGGTTTTATATTCCAGCCGGGCATGCAGTTCTTGATTGTTATCCTTCAAAAGAGTTACTTTTGGCCGCCGGCCTACCCGGAATGCGCTCCAAATTTCGGCACTGTTTTCATCCTGAACGGTTGCCACATTATGAGCTTTCGACGAGCGTTCCCAATTACGCCTTACTCCTGCTTCGTAGGTAGATATGGCCGGATCAACAATTACCGGCTGATTTCCATTGTACAAGACAAAAGAGAGCGAATCGGCATGTGCATGTCCCGGCTGGTGATCTGGTTTGATGCCTTCCACATCAACGATTAGTTTGATATCCCCGGATTCAAATTTTCGATAGCCAGAGTCAGAAAGTGGTAGATTCAAGTCTGCCGGTACATCACAATTGCCGGCAAGTTTCAACAATTCATCCAAGCCGGGAGCTATACCGCCTGTTGAGTCGTTAAAATGTGCGAATAAGCCGTTACTGAATGTCATTTTTCGCAGCCATGAGATTATTCGCGATGCGTACTCTTTCAACGATTTTTTTAGGTCATCTTCATCGGTCAGATAAGAGACAGCTTCAAGCATTCTGGCCAGCATAAGGCTGTGGTACATCGGAGAGCGCTCATAATGGGCTCCGTCCTGGAGAATCTGTTCGGCCAATTCTTTCTTCAGAATATTTTTGCCGGTTTGAAAAAATTTTTCCTGATTCAAAAAGGCGCCTCCCATCATCAGTGCAAAACCATTTTCAAGCAGGTGATTCCCCGAAAGATGATATTCGATACGCCCGGATAAATAATGGAGTTCTGAATGGAGTCCGTCTAAAATCTGCTGTGAATGTTGAAGAGTATCGGGATGCTCCTGCAAAAACCGGATCACATTCATTATTCTTAGTGATGCAGGATAAGGCTCCGGACTCAATTTGCCGTCATAAAGCCATTTGTATAGATCCAGAATCAAGTGTTCACGAATTTCAATGTGCAGATCTTTCTGCTTCAAAAAATCGGCGTATTGTAAGTTGTAGTTCCACAAACGGCCGTACTCCAGATCCGCCCAGTCAATTTCGGATCGATAAGTTTTTATCAGGTTCAGAATCTGTACGGTATACTGGCCTTCATCAATTTTGAAAAGCGGACCGGGAGCCGGTATCGGGACAAGGCTGAAATCTTTCCGATATTCTCTGTCAAACGGTTTTTTTTTCAGTAATGAAACCGGCTGCAGCGCATATTTTATCCGGTACAAAACCTGGGTGGGCTTCAGGTAGCGAACTGTTGCAAGTGTGCGCTCAATGTTGCGGAGGAGGTTCAAATCAAAGATTCAATTCAAGAAGTTTGCTGACTATTCGTTCCGAAGTTTTACCGTCCCATTTTTCAGGCACGCTGCCTTTTTTCCGGTTGCCTTCAAACAATTTGTCGAGAGCCGGTTTGATGTTTGCCGGATCGGTGCCAACCAGTTCATTTGTCCCGATGGTGATTGTTTCCGGGCGCTCGGTATTGTCGCGGAGTGTAAAACAGGGCACCTGCATCACTGTGGCTTCTTCCGTGATGCCGCCGGAATCGGTGATGACGGCAAATGAGTGATCAACAAGATAGTTAAACTCAAGGTAGCCGAGCGGTTCTGTGATGATGAGCCGGTCGTACTCAATATTCAGGTTTTCCAGGATTTGAGCCGTTCTCGGATGGGCGGGAAAGATAATATTTTTATCCCGGCCGGAGTGCACAATCTCTTCTATGGTGGATGCCAGTTTGTGCGCTTCATCCACATTATTGGGCCGGTGCAGGGTCAGAACAAAGTAATCGCCGTCAGATAATTTTGCATCATTGAAAATTGCAGGTTTTTTAAAGTTCGGACGGTGTTTGAGAAGTGTGTCGATCATAGTGTTGCCCACAAAGAAAATCTGGTCTTCGGATGCACCGTGTTTCAGCAGATTTTCTCCGGCCAGTTTTGATGTGGTGAAGAACCAGTTGCAGATGCTGTCGGTTACAATCCGGTTGATTTCCTCCGGCATCGACCAGTCTCCCGATCGGATTCCGGCCTCAATATGGGCAACCGGAACTTCCATCTTTTTTGCAGTGATGGCACAGGCCATTGTGGAATTTACATCCCCGAAAACAATGCAAATATTGGGTTTCTGCTTTTCAAGTTCATCCTCATACTTCACCATGATAGAGCCGGTCTGTACGGCCTGCGATCCTTTTTCGGTATCCAGATGAATGTCAGGGGCGGGGATGCCAAGCTCATCAAAAAATGTCTGGCTCATAATATAATCGTAATGCTGTCCCGTGTGAACGATTCGAAAATCGAGAATCAGGCCCTCTTTCTGTTTTTTTTGAATTTCGTTTACAACCGGTGCCAGTTTGATGAAGTTAGGCCTTGCGCCTGCAATTAAATCTATTAGCATAAAGAAATTTATAATTGATGATTATCACTTAAAATTATTTTGGTGAAATTACCCAGCCGTTAATGTGGTTTGCAATTTGTAAAATGTATATTGAAGTTACATTCTTTTGAGCATTTAATCGAACTGTAAACCTGCTTTTTGGGGTGACGCAAGCTGTCACCACACGGTATTATCTTTCAGGGTGAAATGAAACGAAACGTCTGCCTATGATTCGCCAAATCTGTTCTACCCAATTAACCGCATTGGCAGGTTCGCTGTCAGACACCCTGAATCAGACGTATCCCGAAAATCCGCTTAAGCCTCAAACCGTAATTGTCCCCAACCTCGACACGGCCCGCTGGCTCCGGTATTTTCTGGCTGAGAAGAATGGCATTGCCGCCAACCTGGATTTCGTGCTGCCCTCCGAATGGATCTACCGGCAGATTCGCCGTTTGAACCCTGGACTTCCCACGCTTCTGCCGTCAGACATCATGCCGATGAGCTGGTCAATTTACCGGATTCTTTCTGATGACAAGTTGTGCTCCGGTTGTCCAAATCTGCACTCATACATCACCAGGCAGCCCGGCGAGAGGCAGGATTTGTATGCCTGGAAACTGGCGCGTAAAATTGCTTCTGTTTTTGATCAATACATCGTGTACCGGCCGGAATTGCTGCTAAGCTGGCAAAACGGGAGAAAGGGAACAGGTGATGAGCGTTGGCAGTCGGAGTTATGGAGGCTTATGAATCGCGAATGGACATCGCTGAAAGATCCGGTCCTGAGAAGAAACCGGGCGGAGTTGCAGCATATTTTACTTCAGGCTGTGATGAAAAACGAATTAAAGTTTACGGAATCAATTTTTGTGTTCAATCCCGGCCTGATGCCTGTTCCGGTATTGAACGTACTGAACGCCGCCGGAGAACAGTGTGATCTTTTTCTATATTACATACAGCCTTGGGAAGGTGAATTGCCGGATGAAGAAAACCTGAGCCATCTGCTGCTGAAAAGCCTGGGACGGGAAGCGCTTAATATCAGGAAAACAGCAACGAATATTTTAGGCGGCAATCAGAAATTTATCAAACCGGAGAGACCTGTCTCGCAGAGAAACCTTCACAAGATTAAAGATGCAATAACTGAAAATCGACCGCTGACAGAGGGCTTCCGGCCTGACAATTCCATTCAAATCCGTTCATGCCATTCACCGCTTCGGGAAATTGAAACCCTGCAGCAATTTCTGCTGGATCTTTTTGAAAATCATGATGACCTGCACCCGGATGATATTTTGGTGGTTACCCCCAATCCCGAGCCGTACAAACCGCTGATCAAAGCGGTGTTTGACAATCCGGAAGAGGGATTGCCTGCCATTCCGTGGAATATCCGGTCACATGGAGAAAGAGGGCATCATGTTGAGCGATCATTTCGGCAGCTTTTGAATCTGCTGGATTCGCGTTTCACATTTTCTGCGGTTATGGATCTTTTTTCTCAGCAGCCGGTTTGCGAAACAATCGGGGTCACTGAATCTGAGGCCTCTCTGGTAAAACAGTGGATTGAAGAAAATCACGTGATGTGGGGGCTGAGTGGGGAACACCGGACAGAATGGGGGCAGCCCGGTGAAGTAAATCAAACCTGGATGGCCGCTATGAAACGGGGATGGCTCGGCCAGTGGATGGCTGATGAACCCGGACATCTTGCCGGAAATACGCTGCTCTTTCACGAAATTGACACCACATCCAAAAAGGAAATCTGGGCAGGTTTTTCACTCTTTTTGAACCTGCTTGATGAGTTCAGGAAAACATCAAAAATAAAACGCAGTGCCGGACAGTGGCACAACTGGCTGAACCGGCTGGCCGATCAGTTCTTCCCGGATGAACACCGTTCCGGGCAGGAAGGAATCGGGATTTCATCAGCTATCGACAAACTCAGGGAGAGTTCCGAAATTGTTGATTTCAGTGGCGATGTACCGTTTTCACTGATCCGTGATGAAATACTCTCCCTGCTCGACCGCACCTCATCAGGAAGTGCCATGTTCACGCGTGGCATTACTTTCAGCTCAATGGTGCCGGTTCGCAGCATCCCGTTTCGCGTTATTGCACTGATTGGTTTGAATGAACAAACTTTTCCGAGAAAATCACATTCGCCTGATTTTGACCTAATGGTGCAGCGTCCGATGGAGAGCGACAGAAATCATAAATTAGAAGACCGTAACCTGTTTCTCGAATCGGTTCTTGCCGCCGGAGATGTTCACTACTGCAGCTACATCGGCCAAAGCCCGGTGGATAATGAAACACTACCGCCATCTCCCATTGTGAGTGAATGGGCCGATTATCTGTCAAATTTGTACGGCTGCCGCCCTGAGCAGGTCATAGAAAAAGAGGCGCTGAACCACTTTTCACCCTCCAATTTCAAAAACAGGAAGAGCTATTCGAAACTGCATTATCAAATGGCTGAGGGCCTCGCTTCCGGCCGGCAAAAAATTGAGGGATTTGATCTTTCAGTTGAGCCGCAGGATGAAGAACCGGTGAGTGAAATTGCTGTCAACGATCTGGTCCGATTTTTTAAGAATCCGGTGCAATGGTTTGTTAACAGAAAGATGGGCGCCCGGCTGCGCGATTCAGATGCGGAGAAAGATGAATTTGAAACGAATCATCTCGAAAAACACCTGTTATTTCAGCGCGTATTCGGATGGCTGGTTCTGCAGAAACCGGCAATGGACACAGATACAATTAAGCTGCTGTTGACTGAGTCGGGCGCACTGCCAGCCGGATGGCCGGGCGAAATTCTCTTCAGGGAAATCATCACAAATGTAAAAACTTCGGAAAAGGTGCTTAAGGAAAAAGGAATACAACCCGCATCATCTTTGAACGAAATTTTCTTTGAATTGGACGGAATAACGGTGGAGGGAGAAATGTTGAGCTATTCAGATCAGTTTTTGCTGGACATCACACCATCGAAATTTTCCGGGAGCGTGGCATTGCAGAGCTGGGTTCGTCATCTCTGCTTTCAGGCATCAGGAAATCAGCAGCGGGAGTCGCACCTGCTCTGCAGCCTGAAGGGAGGCAATCCGGCCTGGTACACTTTCAAACCGGTGGAGGAGGTGGGTGATCTACTCGGTCAACTCGCCCGGCTTTATATCCGGGGTCAGCAATCACCACTCACACTTTTTCCCAGAACGGTTTTTGCCTACGAGCAAGCCGAACGGGACAGTAAAAAGAAAAACCCGGTGAAGCAGGCGGCGTCGGAATTCGAAGGCAGTGATTATTCCTTTGCCGAGCGGGACGATCTCTCCATTTCCGTTTTATTGGGAGAGAATGTTTCCTTCAGCAGGGACTTTGTCAATGATGAATTTCGCGCCATTTTTGAGGTGATGATGGATCACATGGAGGAGGCATGAAAAAGAAACCGCTCGACTCTGTTTTTGATCTGGAATGGAATCCGCGCATCATTATTGAGGCCAGTGCGGGAACCGGAAAAACCTACACGATCGTGGGGTTGCTGATCCGCCTCCTGATCGAGAAAAAACTCCAGCTCGATCAGATCTTGGTGATGACTTTTACCAAAAAAGCCACCTCCGAACTTCGTGAACGAATTTTTGAACGACTGAGAGACTGCCTGCATGTTTTGGAAAACGGGTATGCCGGGGATGACTCTTTTTTGAAAGAGTTTGATTCAATCATCACCGAACGCGAAGAGGCTGCCGCCCGGATTCGCCATGCCATCCGGAATTTTGATGATGCCCAGGTGACGACCATTCACGGATTTTGCCAGAAACTGATGAATGAAGAATCGCTGCTGGCCGGAACGCCGTTTGAGGTGGATGTAATACAACAGGATGAACTGCTTAAACAGGCCACAGAAGATTTCTGGAGAAATTTTATTGACCGTCACGGCAAATCTGAAGCAGGCCGGTATTACATCAGCAAACTGCTGAATATCGCCAAAACACCGGATGAGCTCCGTAAAGAACTGGATGAGCTGTTCAGTAAATCGTATGCCTTGGTTGAAGGAGAGAGGTTTCCGAACCCTGTTAAATTTCTCGAAGAAGTGTTAGAGCTTCGTAAAGAGCTGGTTCAGCTCTGGAAAAAAGAGAGTACCGGCATTCTCGATATTTTGAACCGGTGTGATATCAGCAGATTTCAGCAGCACCTGAATTCACGGCTGCGAAAGCTGGAGGATTTTTTATCGGACGAGATGTTTGCACTGGATGCCCCCGACAGCCTGCAATATTTCACATCGGAATATTTGTATGATGAGGAGAATCTCCCCAAAAGCAGGAAAGCCGAACCGACGGAAAAGCATCCTTTTTTTGAACTCTTAACCCGATTTGAAGACAAGATTTCTGACATAAAACGGGTAGAAACTGAACTGATTTTCGAGATTTATGAAACGATTATTGATCGAAGAAAAAAACTATCTGAACATTCGGAGTCAGCAACTTACGACGATCTTCTCCAAAAAGTAGATCAGGCACTCACGGATCCGGAACGAGGCAGCCAGCTTGCAGAAAGTTTGCAGAAAAAATATCCCTTTGCTCTGGTGGATGAATTTCAGGATACCGATCCGGTTCAGTATTCCATTTTTAATTCCATCTATCCGGAGAGTTCGACTCAGACGGGTTTGCTGATGATTGGCGATCCCAAGCAGGCCATTTACGCGTTTCGCGGTGCAGATGTTTATACCTACTTCAGGGCGGCATCAGAAAGCACGGGCACTTTTTACACACTCAAAAATAACTATCGCAGCAGCCCGCAGTTGGTCGAAGCGGTCAACCGGTTGTTTGAGCAGACTGAGGCTCCGTTTATCGAAGAAGAGATTGGGTTTTTCCGGTCTGACTCGGGTAGGCCAGGCCTGAGGAACGCATTTCAGACTAACGAAAAGTCACCGCCGCCTTTCAGGCTGACAACAAGAAAAGGAATTGAGACCAACAAAAGCAGCTCAAAAGAGTTTGCTTTCAGCCACACTGTGCAGCAAATTGCATCTCTGCTTGAGCAATTGGAGCGTGGAGAGGTTACCCTTGAAGGGCGAAAACTGCAGGCGGCGGATATTGCCGTACTTGTTCAGAGCCACAAAGATGCACGCGAACTTAAAGCGAGGCTGAAAAGAGCGGGAGTGGATTCTGTTGCCATTTCCAGGGATAAAGTGTTTGAATCTCCGGAAGCACGGCGTCTGCAACTGGTAATGGATGCCGTTCTTGATCCGCTCAACCGGACTAAAGTCAACAGTGCGCTTTTGAGCGGATTTTTTGGGATTTCGCTCAACCAACTAATGGTTTTACAGCAGGATGAGGAGGCGTATCAGGCATTGATTGAAGAATTGCAAGAGCTGCAGGAAACCTGGAATTCTGACGGATTCTACCCGATGTTTCGTTCACTGCTATTTAGCGGGGATCGATTGCAGCATTTTTCAAAATTGAACGATTCTGAGCGGGTTTTGACTAATCTCTATCACCTTGCTGATATTTGCGGGAAAGCCGAGCAGGAGGGAAGGCTGGATCCGCACGCTCTTTTTTCATGGTATCAAAAAGAGATGGCAGAACCAGACAAAGATGAAGAGAAAACGCTGCTTTTGGAGAGTGATCAGAATCTGGTAAAAATCAGTACCATCCATAACAGTAAGGGGCTTCAATACCCGGTGGTGTTTTGCCCGGTATTATGGGATGGGAAGGGAATTAAAAACCGGTTACTGGAACCGTATCACCGGCCCGGAGAAGATGAGCTGATCATCAATATCGACCGGCACAGAAGTGAAGCACGGGAGGTTGCAACCCGGAAAAGGACCCTGGAATCGGCAGCCGAGGAAGTGCGAAAAGCTTACGTGGCCGTGACACGCGCCCGATTTTTCTGTTCGGTGATTTGGGATACACACAATACTTCACATTTTTCAGGGTTGGGTGCTCTTCTCGTTGGAAGAAAGTATGTTACGGAAACCATCGAAAATAATTATAAAACGATTAAGGAGAAAGGATTAATTGATGACGACCACTTTCTCGACCTATTCCGCGAACTTGATCAATCACATTCTGACCTTTTTGAAATCAGGATTGCCGATGATCAGGATGAGATACTTTTGGGTGATAGTGGGCGGAAATCTGAAAACGAGAGCGGCCTGATGGTTCGGCCATATAACGGACGGAAAGAGCTGCCGGCACAGAGGCATCTGGACAGTTTTTCATCGCTGACCGGGCAAAAAACCGAACCAGGGGCACCAGATTATGATCAAATCATGGAAGCCTATGCCGAAGCATTATCGCCTGTGCAGCCGGAAGAGAAGGGTTTAAATATGTATCAGTTTCCGAGAGGCGCAACTGCCGGTACAGTGATTCATAAAATATTTGAGCACGATGACTTTGATTTTGCTCATCCGGCAGGTGAGCAATCGCGCTCCATTGTCAGAGATGTGCTGGAGCAGTACCGTTTTGATGAAAAATGGATGCCGGTGCTTCTGGAGATGCTTGAACAGGTTAGCGGAGCTGAACTCTCCGGTTTTAATTTACATGAAGTGAGCAGAGATAATCAATTGCGGGAGATGGAATTCTATTTTTCAAGCAAACCTTCAACATCAGAGCGTCTATTGCATATCATCAGAAATGGTAAGCATAGTGCAGGTGAGTTTGGCCAGGGATTGAAGCACTTTATGACCGGCTTCATCGATCTAATTGTACGGGTGAATGGCAAATATTTTATTCTCGATTACAAGTCGAACTACCTGGGGGATTCGCCGGAAGATTACCGGCCGGAAGTTTTGCAGCAGGAAATTGAGGCTGCCGGTTATGATCTGCAATATCACCTTTACATAGTGGCGCTGATCAAATATTTGAGAAAAAGAGTGCCCGGATTTGATTATGACAGGCATTTTGGCGGCGCAGCTTACCTTTTTGTGCGGGGGATGAAGAAAAACTCCGGCAATGGAGTCTGGGTTCATAAACCGGAAAGAAATGTAATCGAACAGCTTGAAATGGAATTAAGCCGAACAACATGACAAAACGGAAACAATTAACCTGGTGGGAAGAAGGGGTGAAGGCCGGATGGATTGAACTCTACGAACAGGAGATGGTCCGGTTTTTAGAGCTGGAATTCGGCCCGCTCAGTGATGAAGAAAAGCTGTGTGCGGTTTTTGTGTCGTTATTTCTAAAAGCCGGGCATACTTGCCTTCCAATTCAAGAAAAAACAAATTTATGGGCGCAAGATTTGGGGCTTGATCCGGATGATATCCGGCATCTGCCAAAAGGTCATGTTGATATCAGTGCATTGCAAAACAGCAGGATCATCGGGGAGCTGTATGAGATGAAGCCGTTTGCTTTGCATCAAAATTTACTCTCTTTCCGAAAAGTAAAAAATCAGGAAGAAAAACTGCTGCAATGGGTTGCGGAAAAACATAAAAATAATTCTGTTGGTGATATAAGTAAATATATCGGCGATATTTTTCCCGAAAAGGATAAAAAAGAGGTCAACTGGCAGAAAGTGGCGGCGGTACTTTCACTTATCAGTCCGTTTTTGATTATTTCCGGCGGGCCGGGAACCGGTAAAACCACAACGGTGGCCAGGCTGTTGGTCCTGCATCAGAAAATTTCAGACAAGCCGCTGAAAATTGCACTTGCCGCACCGACGGGAAAAGCGGCAGGACGAATGGGTGAAGCGCTGGCCGGGCAGTTAGCTTCAATGGATCTGAGTGAGCAGGAACTCCGGCAATTCCCCACAGAAGCAAAAACCATTCACCGCTTGCTGTCCGGAACTGAAGAACGCGGACTGCTGCCGCCTGTAGAGAAAAAACTGTTACGCTACGATCTTGTAATTATCGATGAGGCTTCCATGATCGACCTCTCGCTGATGCACCGGCTGATCCGCCATTTGAGCCCAAAAACACGGATCATTTTGTTAGGCGATAAAGATCAACTCGCCTCTGTGGAGGCTGGATCGGTTTTTGCCGATTTGTGCCAAAAACAGGAGAATGGTTTTCTGGATGAGACAGCCCGAAAGCTCTGGAAAATGGGTGTTCAATCAGAATTGCCTGTGCGGGCTCAGTCCCGTCTGGATGATTCGATTGTGTATCTGACAAAAAGCTACCGGTTTGGCCCTGATACCGGCATCGGGGCTCTTTCCGAGACCGTCAAAAAAGGAGAAAATGATGAAGAAACAATCACCGGTATATTTAATGAATTTGAGGATTTGGAATACAACGGCTTTCATTATCAAAAGCAAGATTTTGAAGCAATGATAGACGGCCTGATTGAGCGGGTTGAGGCAGCGCAAAAACTTAAGAGTTATGAAGATTTGATGGTATTCTGGAAAGAGTCAATCTGGCTGTCGGTACTCAGAAGGGGGATGGCTGGCTCAGATCGCCTTAACAGTCTGGTGGAGCAGAAAATTGCATCCCGCCTTTTGGCTGCGATTGAAAATGGATGGTATCAAGGGCGTCCGGTCATCATCACACAAAATGATTACAGCCTTGGGCTTTTTAACGGAGATCTGGGAGTTTGCCTGAAAGATCAGAACGGTGAACTCTGGCTGTATGTGGAGTCCGGCGCCGTCACAAAAAAAATCAAACCGGGACGTGTGCTGCATTTTGATCCGGCCTATTTTCTAACGGTTCATAAAAGCCAGGGGTCCGAATTTGACCATGTGCAATTGCTGCTTCCCCGCCACGACAATCCGCTGATGACCCGTGAGCTGATCTACACGGCCATTACCAGGGCAAAACAAAGATTTTCACTATTTGGGGATCTCCAGGTTTTCACGAAAGGAATCGATAGGCAAACCCGCCGTTATACCGGGCTTAGAAAAGCTTTGAGTGAACGAGTTTAGAGCAGACATACAAAAGTGAAAAGGCCACTACGCATTACTTTTAATATTGACTATGATTCATCCCGTAAGCATCTTTAAATCCACGGAATTGTACTCATAAAAAATTTTCCATATCCATGAACATTCTTTTATCGGCGATATTTTTATTTCTTTCCCCTTTTGATCAGGTACAAAACAACACCATCACTGAAAACACTTCTCTGGTTGATGGTGCTGCGGCCCACTGGGTTTCCGAGGGGCGGCTGATATGGGATGTGCCGGATGATGCCGAAATGTTTGAACTCCGTTTCAGCATGGATGCAGACATCACTGTTACCGAAGAGGGGGTAACAGGAGGCACGTCCATTGAACTTGAAACAGATGCACTTCTCACACAAAGCCTGCATGATGCATTTCGCCATATATCCGACCGGCCGGTATTCAGGGTTCAGGCCGATTCAGCAGCCATTTTTAATGCGGTGAAAAGCCAGGTTGTAGCGATTGCCTACGATGGCGGGGGCGATGTGTCAGCGGCTACCCGGGTTCAATTTCCCGGATT
>SLPZ01000231.1 GCA_007131725.1 Balneolaceae bacterium | reverse complement strand
TTGCGTGGCAGGCTTTATCGTTGCGTCCGCAGTAGGCTTCGGTTTCGGTGATGATGCCGGATGTAAATTTCGAATTGAAAGAAGTACATAGAACCTTTCCAATCAGTTTTTGGGCGGCATCAACCACATCGGGATTTTCATAAAAAGAACGCGGCAGCAGATTTTCCCTGTTCAGCATCACGAGATTGCTGTGTATGGATTTCTTTCAATCGCCGGAGCGTGATCAGCATAAACATCCTGAAATGCTCTTGCCAATATCGTGGTGAATACAAAAAGAGCCGCTGTATAAAAAGCCCAAAAAATAATAACAACCAATGCGGCATAGCCCTGATAGAAAAACTGGTAGGCCGTAAATGCATATTCCAGGTAAATGCTGATTGCATTTTTCGCAAGTTCGAACAAAATGGTGTAAGAAATTGCAGCTATAAGCGATGTCCGAACATTCATACGCCGCTCGCTGATGAATCGGAAAATGGCATAAAAAAGGAGAAATGTAAACAGCAGAGGGATAATGCCGGTCAGCCAATCCGATAACCAGTCAAGTTCAATAACAATTTCGGTGTAGGGGATGGTGTAGGCTTCAAATGAGAAAAAAGAGATGAAAGAGACAGCCATTGTAAAGAAAATAAATACGCTTCCCACAATCCCGAATGTGAAAAAATTGTAGATAAATTCCATCGTAGGGCTTTTTCTGTCCTGAATATCAAACACGTCAAACAGTACATGCTTGAGGGTGTGGAACAGGCCCTGGGCAAAAATAACCAGTATAACCAAACCAGCTATACCGAAAATTTGGCGGGCGCCGATCAGCGGCTGAATGAGAGATTCAATGGTAACCGCCCCTTCAAAAACATCATCGCTTTGACTATCGAATGCAAACTCGGGAAACAATTCACGGCCATATCGCATTAATTCCTCAAATGCGGCATCTATGGATAAGACATAACCAAGAATGGAGATCATAATCAGTGTAAAGGGAATGGCACAAATAAACAGGTTAAATGTGATAGCCGATGCATTAAAAAACACATTTTTTTGGATCAGCAGTTTACCAACCCTTTTCCAAAACTGTCTGAACTTGTTTCTGTCAAATAAATCCATATTGAAATTAAAATAAGCGGATCGGGAAATAATGCCAAGTTGAGGATTGTTGTTATTTAATTAAAAAAGGCATTATTAGAAACTATGTGGGTTTCAGGGCGATATTTTTTTACAGTGTTTCCTGAGTTAACAGTAGGCAGTTGACAGTTGACAATTCTGACAATTCATTTAAATAAATATGGACTATTTATGATTTTAAAACCAATAAAAACTATTATTTATTCTTCATGAGATCCAAGTTGTAAAATTGTCAACTGTCAACTGCCTATTGTCAACTTTTCCAAAAGGGCTTATTTCTTGGTTTAACTTCATAGTACCTTAAAAAAACCAACTTTATTCACTTGAAATTATTGAAGCCAAAAATGATTCTGTATTTTTGGATTTGCCATTGCATCTTGTTACAGAAGCTGTATCATTTATTCAGAGAAAGAACATAAGATTCCTGTTCGAACTTTTTTCACCGTTTTAGAATGAGTAAAAAAAAGCAGACGCCGCTGATGCGGCAATATTTCGACATTAAAGAGAAACATCCCGGCACTATTCTTCTTTTCCGGGTGGGAGATTTCTATGAGACGTTTTCGGATGATGCAGTTTTAATAAGCAAAGAGCTGGGAATTACGCTCACAAAACGAAATAACGGCGGCGATCAAACCCCGCTGGCCGGTTTTCCCTACCACGCTCTGGATACCTACCTGCCAAAACTGGTGAAGCGCGGTTACCGGGTGGCAATTTGCGAACAGACCGAAGATCCTGAAACGGCGAAAAAAGCGGGAAAAAAAGTGGTGAACCGGGAGGTGACCGAAATCACCACGCCGGGTGTAACCATGTCTGAAAAACTGCTCGATCACAAACGGAATAATTTCATTGTGTCGGTCTTTTGGGCGGGCGGAACGGCAGGTGTGGCCTTTTCGGATGTATCCACGGGTGAGTTTGCGCTCAGCCAGGTTTCTAAAGCCGAACTCGATTCATTGCTTCAGTCGCTGCAGCCGTCCGAAATCCTGGTTCAGAAAAAACTGAAAAATAATCTGCCTGAGGTTGTTGCCCGCTATAACATCACCCATATCGACGACTGGGTTTATGAAGGTGATTACGGATACAAATTACTGACCGAACACTTCAAAACTCATTCACTGAAAGGATTTGGGGTTGAAGAGCTTGAAATTGCCCATACCGCGGCCGGGTCGCTGCTGCACTATATGCAGGAAACCCAGAAATCATCGCTCGGCCATTTGCGGCGGCTTTATTCGTATGAAAACAGTGATTTTATGTCGCTGGACGGTTCCACCAAGCGTAACCTGGAATTGATCTCCACCATGCAGGAAGGCGGAACCGACGGCACACTCGTTTCGATCCTGGATGATACCGTTACAGCCATGGGCGGGCGCCTGCTGCGAAAGTGGATCATGCGCCCACTGAAAAAAGCGAAATCGATTGAGGAACGCCTGGAAGCCGTAAGCTGGCTTCGTGACAATCACGACCGGAGAAATGAACTCCGAGAGGAAATGGGCCAGGTTGGTGATATTGAAAGGCTGATCAGCCGCATCAGCGTGGGGCGAACCAATGGCCGCGACCTGAAGCAGTTGCAGTTGTCACTCTCACAGATTCCGAGGGTAAAAATGCAGATATCAAATACGGGAAATCCACTGCTCGAATCGATCAACAACCGGATGAAGCTGCTGATTGAGGTGCAAGAGCGCATTAACGAAGCTTTGGTGGAAGAACCGCCGGCAAGCATCCGTGACGGGGGAATTTTTGCTGACGGTTTCCATGAAGACCTGGACGAACTGCGCGAGATTGCCCGAAATGGCAAAAAATATATCGCACAGATCAAAGATAAACTGTCGAAAGAATCGGGCATTCCATCACTAAAAATCGGCTATAACAAAGTTTTCGGGTACTACATTGAGGTGACCAACACCCATAAAAACAAAGTGCCCGAGCATTTTATCCGAAAGCAGACGCTGGTAAATTCCGAGCGATACATCACACCGGAGCTGAAAGAGGTTGAAGAAAAAGTGCTCTCCTCCGAGGATAAAAGTAAAACCCTTGAGGGAGAACTGTTTGAGGAGCTGCGGATTTATGTTGCCGAATTTGCGGATGATGTTCAGCAGATTGCCAAAGCACTGGCCGAGCTCGATTGTCTTCAAAGTTTTGCTGAAGTGGCATTTCGCAACAACTATGTGCGGCCGGAGGTGAATACCGGTGATGTGATTGATGTGAAAAAAGGACGCCATCCGGTGGTTGAGAAAACCCTGCCTGCCGGAGAGCCGTTTATCCCGAACGATATTTACCTGAACAATTCCGAATACCAGATACTGATGATTACCGGGCCGAACATGGCCGGGAAGAGCATCGTATTACGACAGACAGGCCTCCTGGTATTAATGGCGCAGCTCGGCTCATTTGTGCCGGCCGGGGAAGCCACTATTGGGATAGTGGACAAAATTTTTACCCGTGTGGGGGCCTCCGATAATCTTGCAGCCGGAGAAAGCACCTTTCTGGTAGAGATGAACGAGGCGGCAAATATCCTGAACAACGCCACACCCAAATCACTGATTTTGCTTGACGAAGTAGGCCGCGGAACCAGTACGTTCGACGGTCTGAGTATTGCCTGGGCGCTGTCGGAATATCTGCACAACAAGCCCGAAGTTGCCGCTAAAACACTTTTTGCCACTCATTACCATGAGCTGAACGAGCTGGAAAATCGTTATGAACGGATCAAAAATTTCAACATCCAGGTGAAAGAGCACAACGGGAAAATAATTTTTCTGCGAAAACTGGTTCGCGGTGGCGCCGACCACAGCTATGGAATTCAGGTGGCCGATATGGCTGGTCTGCCGCAGGTGGTTATCAGCCGGGCGAGGGAAATCCTGACAAATCTTGAGAGCCACACTTTAGATGTGAGCCACGACGGCAACGGAGCTGTTACACAAACTGCACGAAAGAAAGAAGCAGCCCGAAAAACTGTGCAGGAAGTTCAAAAACAGGATGCACTGCCTCAGATGACTCTGTTCGATACACGAATGGATCCCAATGTAGAAACACTGTTGAACAAACTGGACGCGAGCGACCCTGAAAGAATGACCCCGATTGAAGCGCTCCTACTGTTAAGCGAGCTGAAACGCCTTTCAAAACAGTCCTGAAACATGAAGATTTAAGTGAATTTGGGTTAAAAACTGTAAATTACATCAACTTCTGCAATCGAAATTGAGATAATTCTTTTTCTTGCGTATTCTACTTTAATGAGAAGTTACGTTATGGTGATGGAAGAATGATTAACACAGGCTTGGCCGGTGAAAAATCCATTGCCGAAATTTTAAACAAAAAATCATAGTGGCATGAAATATACACGTCGTTCTTTTTTTAAAACTTCCGGTGCATTGGCATCGGGCCTTGCTTTGGGAAGCCTATCTTTCTTAAAATCATGTGCTCCAGCAGAAGCTGAATACAATCCCTTCGGAATACAGCTCTATACTCTCAGGGATGTGATTCCGGATGATCCCGAAGGAGTAATCAGGCAGCTTGCTGAATATGGATACAAACAAATCGAAAGTTACGAAGGACAGCTTGGCATGTTCTGGGGAATGGGTAACACAGGATTCAGACAGTTTCTGGATGACCTTGGTATCCAAATGGTTTCCTCACACGCCAACGTGTTTCAGGGATATGAACAAAAAGTAGAAGAACTGGCAGAAATTGGTGTGCCATACATCGTCTGTCCGTTTATCGGAGCACAGGATACCATCGATGATTACCTGGAAATGGCAGATACATTCAATGAGCTGGGTGAAATTGCCAATAATGCAGGCCTGAAATTTGCCTATCACAACCACGCTTACACATTTGAGGAGCTGGAAGGCGAAATTCCACAGGCTGTGCTGATGGACAATACCGAACCCGACCTGGTTGAATATCAGATGGACATCTACTGGGTAGTTGCCGGCGGCGCAGACCCGATCGAGTGGATCAGAAGATATCCGGGCAGATTCACTACTTCACACGTTAAAGACCTCGCTGAAGTAGACGGTGAGTATGAATCAGTAACTCTGGGAACCGGAACCATCGATTTCAACAATATTCTTCCTGTAGCTGAAGAAAACGGAATGGTTTATCACCTCGTTGAGCAGGAAGCTTACAGAGATACCACACCCATGGATTCTGCACGTGACAATGCCGAATACATGAGACAGCTTGATGTTATTCGTGTAACCTAACACGTTTCGACAATTTACCACGGAATAAAACCTGTGAAAGCCCGAAAATTGTTATCGGGCTTGAGCAGGTTTTTTTATTTTCAGTGATATTTCAGTGTTCAAACAAATTTTAAAATTTGAAACATTCTGCCAAATATATTGCTGATCGCATTCGCCTGATGATTGCAACCAAACAGTTTCAGATTGGTGAGATTTTACCTTCAACCCGTGAACTCGGAAAGCAGCTTGACGCCAGTTTTCACACAGTTCGAAAGGCATATCATCAACTGGCAGAAGAGGGGCTGATAGAAAGCGAACAGGGACGTGGATTTCTGGTGGTTCGCCAAAGCACCACACTCGATAAATCGCAGCGGCTTGAACTGGGGGCAGATAAAATTCAGGCAGTCCTTGAAGAGCTGATTGGTTACGGGCTGGACGAATCGGAGGTAGAAGCCATATTTGAAGAAAAAGTGGGTTATATGGAATGGCCCGAACGCATCCAGAGTATAGCAACTGTGGGTGAGACCGAAGAGCTGGCAAAGCTGTTGTCCGATTCTATTAAAAATCAGATCGGGGTGAAAAGCTCTATTCTCAGACTGGCCGATTACAATGATGCTTATCAGCATGATGCACTGTTCGTTCCGATTCACCTGATGAACCAATTTCGCGGCCTGAGTGAATCCATTCGCATTATCCCCGTCGTATTTCACTACGACGCCGATGTGCTGCTTTCGCTGATTGACCGTGCCGGCATCGACGCAATAGGCCTGGTAACGGCCGAGGAAGACACCATCCCGAAAATCATCAACGAACTGAAATCGCTGATGCAGTTTGAAGGCGCATTTGTTGCGGGTGCAACCTATGGAAAATCCCTGCCGCTGTTTGTCAGAAACACCGATTTGAT
>SLPZ01000095.1 GCA_007131725.1 Balneolaceae bacterium | reverse complement strand
CGCGCCGTTCGGCTTCGCGGACCATGTGCTCGTTGTGCGGATAGTGAGACAGCCGCACAAAATTGCCCCCAAGTTCTTCCACCCAGTTCATCAAAATACGCGCATCGTCGATGCTGTGTGCGCGGCCGGTTCGATACGGGGCCTCTTCATGGATATTCACCCCTCTCAAAAATATCGGCTCGCCGTTCAGGAGAATGTCGTACCCGTCCACCTCAATGGTTCTGAACCCGATTTGATCGGTGATTTTGTCCGTCTCCGCTTCAATCTGCACATCATAGAGATGAGGGTTGGTATCCGACCAGCGGACCAGGTCTGCCTCAAACGAAAAGAAAGCAAAACCGTCTGCATCCGAAGAAGCGGAGTGTGACACTTCAACCTCAGGAATGCGGATTTGAATGGATTGCTCTTTTTGATTTCCGTACAACCGCACCCATCCCTCAACCTCACCGTCAGGATTCAGTTGAATGTTATAATCCTGGATAAATGTCGGTTCCGTTTCCACCAGTTTTACCGAACGGGTGATGCCGCCATAATTGGCCCAGTCGGTGTTTACCGTCGGCACGGCTTCCAATTTCCGGGTGTTGTCGGCCATTACAACCACAAAATTGTCGCCGTCTTCGAGCAGATCGGTTACCTCAAAGTTGAACGGGGTAAACCCGCCGATGTGCCTGCCTGCATATTCGCCGTTCACCCAAACCCGGGCATCGTAATTAACCGCACCGAAATAGATAAACACACGCTTTTCCGGGTTAATATCCCACGAAAAATCTCTTTTATACCAGATGGTGCCTTCGTACCAGAGCAGTTTCTCCTTCTGCGTGTTCCAGTCGCCCGGAACTTCCAGCTTTTCACTCAGCTCAAGATCGTACTCCCAGGCATCACCCGGCTCCTCATTCCGGAAATTTCTGAAATAACCATTCGGCCTTGGCTGATAGCGATAATCGTAATACCCGGTTTGATAGGGATCGATGATGATATCCCACGTACCGTCGAGGCTGGTGGTTTGCCGGGCTGAGGTGTTAATAATCAGATCGGATTCCATCAGCACCGGTTTGTCTTGCGGGGCGGCATTTACAATTCCCGGACCAACAAGCAGAAAAGTGAGTAATAGCGCACCTGTAAAAAACAGCAGAGTTATTTTGTGGATGAATGTACGAGTTAGAAAGCGGCAGTTCGTGTTCATTGGGCAGCTCCGTTCGGTTAGCGTTCGTTTAGTTTTGGAATACCTTCAAACTTGAAACTTAATAAAACGAGCGGATTTGATTGCCAAAAATTTTAGTGGGGTGGTAAGCGCTTTTAAGCTAAATCAAAACCCATCCTCTATAAACCGGATTCGTGTATCGTAATCAGGCCGGTTCGGAAGCGGTGGTTCGGTATCGTTTAGAATACTCATGATTGCAGAATAGGTTTTCGCACTGTTTTCCGGGGTTGTCCAGAGTATGTGGCCGGCGTTTTCAATCCAATGGCTGCGAGTGATGGTGTAGTGCTCAAAATACTCCATGGCAAATCCACGGGGCACGTAGCTGCACGCGCCCAGCAGCAGTAAAACGGACAGTGGTTAGTAATAATTTTTTCATAGACAGACTAAAGTTGTGAATTTATTTCGAAATATCACATCTGTCTATTTTGTCCCAGGCAATACATAAAAAAATTGTTCTACAAAAATTCTTGTGATTTGGTTGATTTGAAATAAAGAAAGCCATTTAATATGAAGCTGTGAAATATTGCCACGGAGGCACCGAAAAACACGGAATATTCAGCATCCGGTTTTTAAAAGATTTAAGGATCTACTTCATCAACATCATTGATCAAACTTTTCAAAAAAATCAGCGATTTTCATGATTTTTACCTTACCAATCTTTTTAAGTACTAACAGATCATCATCTCCAGTAAGCAAGTAGTCAGCCTGCCCATCTATTCCCAGTGCAAGAAGAAAATTGTCTTTTGGATCGCGGCATAAATTTACATCAGAAGTAACCTCTACAAATTCTGCGACTTCATCGATCCTATCCAATATATCTTCCATTTCTTCTCTGGAAATATATTTTCTCAATTTTGGCCGTTTCGCTACTGCTATGAATTCTTCCAGAAGTTCCTGACTAAATAGAAGTGTACATTTACCATCAAATAGAAGCGAATCAAGCTGATCATATCTGCTGCTGATCAGAAAACTAATCCACAGATTTGTATCCAATATGATCCGCATAATTAACGGTTATAACGCCTGGAGCGGACGGTTTCAACTTCGCGAGAAATTTCGTCAAGATCTGGAACTGCCTCAGATTTTGATCTTATCTTGCTTAGTACTTCGGAAAAATCACCTTTGGTTGATTTTCGAATCGAGATGAGATTTAAATCTGCCAGATCATTTAGAAGCTTACGGGCTTTCGGATTTAATATGTCAACTTTGATGGTTTCCATAAAGCAATAGTACAAAAATGGGTTGAAATGAGAAAATTACTTGAATACAGAAATTTATAACGCTGAAATTTCAGCTTAAGTTTTAATAAATATAAGATAGTAATTAACATGCATAACTCATCATAACACCTGCCATAGAATTTGTATTTTCGAATAGATAAACCGTTCATAAGCATGGAACCGGCTAAATCCTTCCTGTACTTTTGGCTTTACCAAAAATACCATCCCGAAAACTTTCTGTGCAAGACGGTGAACTCTCAACCCTCAGATTTTGCAGCTATCTCTTTCCTAATGGCAGGCGCTACTTCCGTGGCAAAAAGTTCGATGGACCGCAGCAGCTTTTTATGGGGGATCGTCCCCACGCTCATCTGCAGCAGGAACCTGTCATGCCCGAATATTTCGTGCTGATAGAGAATTTTATCGATCACCTGCTGCGGGCTGCCCACCACATTGGCGCCCCGGAGGGTGCATGAAGCTTCAAATTGTCCGCGCGACATCGGTGGCCAGCCGCGTTCTCTCCCTATTTTATCCATTGTTGTTTTAAATGCGGGGAATGCCGTATCCAGGGCATCTTGTGAATTTTCCGCGATAAATCCGTGCGAATTGATACTCAGCGGCAGTTTGTCATGCCCGGCTTCGGAGGCTCCCCTTCTGTGCAAATCGGCCATCGGCTTGAACTGTTCCGGGAATCCGCCGATAATGGCGAGTGCCATCGGCAAACCCATTGCCCCTGTTTGATAGGCAGATTTCGGCGTGCCACCAACCGCCCGCCAGACAGGCAATGTTTCCTGCAGCGGCCGTGGATATACTCCCCTGTTTTCAACATCGGGAGTGTGTTTGCCTCGCCAGTTCAGCCGTTCGTTTTCGCGTATTTGTAATAGCTGCTGAAGTTTTTCTTCAAACAGTTCATCATAATTGTTCAGGTCATAGCCGAACAGAGGAAACGACTCGATGAAAGACCCACGCCCCACCATGATCTCCGCCCTGCCGTTTGACAGCAGGTCAAGTGTGCAATACTGCTGAAAAACCCGGACAGGCTCTTCCGATCCCAAAACCGTTACGGCACTTGAAAGGCGGATATTTTTTGTGCGTGATGCAGCCGCTGCAAGAATCACAGAAGGCGCAGAAGAAATGTATTCTTCCCGGTGATGCTCCCCGATTCCAACCACATCCAGCCCGGCCTGATCGGCCAGCTCAATTTCTTCCATTAAATTCGAAAGCCTCTCCGACGGGTAAAGCTTTTGTCCCGTTTCGGGATCGGGTGTATTCTCAACAAAAGTGTAAAGCCCTAATTCCATAAAAATTTTTTTGTATTACGGGTTACCAATAAATTTAGTTCAATATTAAACATTATCTCGCTATATTTCATATCGATTTTATTAAAGTGAAAGAGAGAGATTATCTATATCCTTGATATTTGAAAAAAGCAATTTAACTCTGCAAAATTTTTGCACAACAAACTTTAAAATGAGCCTCAGCGCTTTGAATTACCTGTTCGTAAGTCGGATAGATGCATTATAAATCTTGTTTAATGCGATTGCATGACCCAAATCCAGAGATGGTGCAAACAGCCTGTACTGAGCAATAGCCGAAATATCTATAACATTGATGAAAGCCCCGTCTATCACCGGGTCAGAATTTTATGCCCAATCCCTTCGAAGCTGTTTATTGCCTTTTCTACCTAACTTGCCTCGGGATTTTTTGGTAGCTTCGCACTTTCCCCGGGTTGCGTTCGGATTCAAACGCCATGGCGTTTTTCAACCCTCACTGACCCGGGGTTATAACATCGGTCGCTCCGATTGGAGCTTGATGTAGCCATTATCTACGACTTATCCTGCGAATTCACGGATTTGATTTGGCTTTACATCGGATGCGACTGGAAAGTTCCATAGTTTAGATGTGTTTCATAAATACATGGATAACAAACAGGGTCATGTATCCAGAAAAATCCCGGCAGGGATGACCGATATTATAGCCCCGGGTGAAGCGACAATCAGAATTGCGAAGCAAGAATGATAGAGCGCAATCCGGGGGAAATCAAAGCAAAAAGAAAAGACCCCGAGGCATTGAACCTGTGAAAGCCCGCAAACATATTCGAGGGGTTGACGGGAAAGATTCCAGGGTGGATCCGTACAGGTTTGATTGGCAATCACACGTAAAGAAGTGTCCAAATCAGTTGGCATCGACAACACGTTTTTTTGCGCGTTCAATAAGAGCAATTGCCTGACTTCGATTCACGGAAGGGAAATCCTCAAGAAATTCTTCGACACTATCACCAGCTTTTAGATAGTCCCATAAAGTTTGAACCGGCACACGTGTTCCCTTAAAAACCGGTGTTCCGCCGAGAATTTCTTTATTTCGGGAAATTATTTTAATTGAGCTCTGTTTTTTCACACTTTCTTCGTTCAAATGATAGCTTTTTCTTTTTTGGAAGTAACTCCTTCTGATAAAAACTGTATCATCAAAGTATTCAGCGAAACTCCTTCATCTTCTGCCATATCTGCTAAACGAGCATGTAATGATTTAGGCAACCTGACTCTGATCTGGCCGCTATACTCATTAGTAAGATTTGGTTTTGGTAAATTCCTGCCGGTTTCTTTGTAAGATTCAATAAATAATTCTAAAGCTATCTCTGCTTCTTCAATTGCTTCTCCCGGGGTTTTACCAAATGCAGATAATCCTGGAAACTCAGGACATACTGCGATATAACCTTCATCTTCCTCACTATAGCGAACTTTAAAACTATATTTTTCTTCAATTTTCATAAGTCTGCATTTATAGATTATGTTCTTCAATCGCCTCAAGCAACTGTTTTACCTGATAGGGTTTGGCTTCACCCTTTCTATCTTGAAAGTTCATGAATATGGATTTACCAGGATGAAACATTATTACATGAGAACCTTTTTGTCTTTTTAACTCAAATCCATGGCATTCAGCCAATTTTATCAAGTCGTTAAACTTGTAATTCTTAGCCGAAGTTTTTGCCCTCTCAAGTAATTTTTCCTTCTTACCCATTTTCTAACGTTAGAGTCGGTACCATATTCGGTACCAAATATACTTTTTTATTATTTATACGCCAAATTTTATAGTAGCATGATAATTTTTGGTATGAACCGAGGCTTTTCGGCTCAAAGTACATTAAACTCTTCTTTATGCCGGATTTCAAGAAACCTGGAAGCATCAAAAAGCATCTATCCGGCCAGAGTAAAATCAAAGTGTGCCTTAAATTGTTTTCTTGAACAACGATTGATTTTATTAAAGAGAAAAAGAGAGATTATCTATATCTTGGGTTTTTGAATCGTAGCAAATTAAACCTAACTGAATATTATGGCTGATGCACCAAAAGTAGGCGTTGTAATGGGCAGCGACAGCGACTGGCCCACCATGAAAGAAGCTGCAGAATTACTTGATGAGTTTGGCGTTCCGTACGAAAAACAGGTGGTTTCGGCACACCGGACCCCGGATGTAATGGCTGAATACGGCCTGACTGCACGCGAACGCGGCCTTAAAGTAATCATTGCCGGAGCAGGAGGGGCTGCACACCTACCCGGGATGCTGGCCGCCTACACAACCCTTCCGGTCATTGGCGTGCCCGTAAAAACAACAGCGCTTGGCGGCCTTGACAGCCTCTACTCTATCGTGCAGATGCCCAACGGTGTACCGGTTGCCACGGTAGCTATCGGCAAGGCAAAAAATGCAGGCCTGCTGGCGGTTCGCATCCTCAGCACAACGGATGTAGTGCTTGAGGAAAAACTTGAAAAATATCATCAAACCATGGCAGATGAGTCGATTG
>SLPZ01000101.1 GCA_007131725.1 Balneolaceae bacterium | reverse complement strand
TTCAGCGACAAGAGCCGTATGATGGGAGACTATCACGTACGGTTCTGTGCCTGCGCACCGTAGTGCTTCTGCACATAGGTGTGAGAGCCTTGGAGTGAAACTCCCCTTGGCTACTCGACTACAAGTATTACCAGTTTACAAAACTTTCTTCCGGCTCAAAAATTCATCAACCCGTTTCAGGTGTTCTTCACTTTCCCAAAAACGGCTGAAGGGTTCAATTTCATCACCGATGCTGCCGGAATCTGACTGTTTTAAATATTCAATGAAAGGCCGGTCGTTCAAGATGAGGAAGTTTTTCAGGGTTTCCAGTTTTTCCTCAAATGCGTAAGCCTCAAAAACATCCTGAATTAAACCGTGCTGAAGTGCAGTTTTGGCATCGATCACTTTTTGCGTACCCAGCCAGAACAGTGCAAGATTTGATCCAACAGTTTTCTTTAATTTGCCGATTCCGCCCCAGCCCGGCGGCAGATAAAATTTGCCCTGAGTAAATCCAAATTTTGCGAAATCCGCAGCCACCTGGAAATCAAACGAGAGCATGGTTTCCCAGCCGCCTCCGTAGGTATGTCCGTTGATGGCAGCCAGTGTCCAGCAGGGCAGCTTTTCAATCCGTTCAAGAATGGAGATCATTCGCCGGGTCATATTTTTGGCGCCTTCGGCATCCTTTATCTGGTGAAACTCTCTGAGGTCGCCACCGCTGATAAAACTTTTCTCCGACCCGGTCAGTATAAAAAGTCTGAGTTCGTTGTCGTTCTCAATCTCGTCCAAAAGGTTTTCAAGCTGGTCCATCAGCTCAAAATCGACTGCATTCATGGTTTCCGGCCGGCGAATTATCGCCGTTAAAGTGTAGCGATCTCTTTTGATATTAAAATTGCTCATGTTAATTAGTGTTATGTCAATTATAGATTATTAGGTTGGGAAAGACTTCCGAAGTCTTTCAGGTTTACATAAAACATTGTCTAATTTTATTTTTCAAAACTTTTGTTAGTGTTGATGTAGACTTCGGAAGTCTCATATTCCCGATATTCTATTGTTGACATGACATTAGTTTGTATAATCATTATCAGGCGGGATGGGTTTTTTCACCGAATCAATAATCCAATCAAGATATTCCATATTTCCCTCTTGTTCGGCCAGGTTTATGCTGATAACGCAGGGAACTTCATAGGAATGGAGCTCTTTCACGCGTTTGGTTAATTCCGAAACACTGTGGTAGGTGGTTTTAAAAATCAAAATGCATTCTTTATCCACTTCTATCTTGCCTTTCCACCGATAAACGGACTCCATACCGTCTACAATGTTTGCGCAGGCAGCAAGTTTCTCATCAACGATGGCTTTACCGACTTTCAAGGCTTCTTCGCGATCTTTTGTTGTGATGTAGATAAATCTCAGGTTTTTGAACATGGCTAAATCAATAAGGTTTTCTTTAAATCTAAAAAAATATGCGATTGGTTTGAAACGTATTTAAAACGCAGAATGAAATTTTTACCCATTTTTATGGGTTTAATATTTCAGACTTGCTGATCAATCTCAATAGATGCGATAGAGTGTTTTATGAAATGATCTGCTGGTTGAAACATCAGCCGAAAACCCTTATTTTGTTAGGCTCTGATTCAAATCAGGTAAATGGCCGATGCGAGAGTGGCGGAATTGGTAGACGCGCCAGATTTAGGATCTGGTACTTTAACCGGTGTGGGGGTTCGAGTCCCCCCTCTCGTACCATTTCATATCAATAACATTTTGAAAAACTATAAGATAAAAAAGGAAAATAAAAGTGAACATATCTGTTGAGGAACTAACACCAGTAGACAAAGAGGTCAAAATAAATGCAAGCAGGGAAGACCTCTCACCCAAATTTGAAAAAGCGTTCAAAAAATACAAGGCTCAAATCCAAATGCCAGGATTTCGTCCCGGAAGAGTACCCCTCGGGTTGATTAAAAAACGATTTGGTAAAGAAATTGAGCTCGAAGAAATTAACAGCTATGTAGAAGAAGTTTACGAAAAAGAGATTGTTCCCGAGCACGAGCCGGTGGGTGAAACTCAAATGGTGGATTTTTCCTGGGAAAACGACGAACTGGAAGTAACTTTCAAAATCGGAGCAAAACCCGAGGTTGAACTTGTTGACCTTGCTGAAGTAAGTGTTGATAAAATGGTGCACGATGTTACCGATGAAGAAGTGGAAGAAGAAATTGAGCGCACTCTTGAGAGGCAGGGAAACTGGGAGGAAGCTGAGGGTGAAATAACGGAAGAAAGCCGTGTTGTGGTAGATGCCGTTTCGCTGGATGAAGACGGAAACCCAATTGAAGGTGAAACAGATGAAGATCAAAAACTTGACCTGAGACAGGAAGGCGCAAAAGATTTTAAGGAAAAGCTGGTCGGCAAAAAAGTGGGTGATGTGGTAAAAATGGATTTCGATGATGAAGAAGAGCCATTTGAACTGCATGTGAAAAAAATAGAGAAAATGAACAAGGCTGAGCTGACTGATGATTTAGCCAAGCAGCAGTCGAACGGCGAAGCAAAAAATGTGGACGAGTTCAAAAGTTACATCAAAAGCCGCATGCAGCAGTACTACGATCAGTCTGCCGATGATATGTTCAGGCAGGATGCAATAGATGCAATAACCAAAGCCCATGATTTTGACATACCCGAAGTAATGAAAGAGCAGATTCTGAATTCTTATGTTGAGTATGCCAAACAGCAATCGGGCGGCGAACTTCCCGAAGGTTTTGACATTGAAGGATATAAAGAAAAAATGGAAGATCAGGCCATTCGTGAGGGCAAGTGGTTGTTCATCAACCAGGCTCTTCAGGAAAAATTTGATGACATAGAGATTACTCCCGAAGATATTGATGCTCAGATTGGCGAGGATGCCGCCCGTTATGGTGCCACTGTCGATCAGCTTCGCAGCTACTACGCTCAAAATCCCTCACAACTCGAAAATCTCAGAAATACGATACGTGAGAGTAAAGTTTTTGATAAATTGAGCGAAGTTGTTAAAATAAACGAACTCTCCAAAGAAGAATTCAGGGAGAAAAGAGAAAAAGAAAACGAAGAACAGAAAGAAAAAGAAAACGATTAATACAGGCAGCTATGTTTTACAAACAACCACTTTTTGAGATGCCCACTATGAATGATATAACTGAGGCACAAAATACTCTGGTGCCCATGGTTGTAGAAACTACAAGCCGTGGTGAAAGAGCTTACGATATATATTCGCGTCTTCTTAAAGACCGGATCATTATTCTGGGAACACCCATCAACAATGCCGTGGCAAGCTCGGTGGTTGCCCAGCTTCTTTTTCTGGAATCGCAGGATGCCGAAAAAGATATAAACCTTTACATCAACAGCCCGGGCGGGGTAGTTTCTTCAGGTATGGCTATCTACGACACCATACAATACGTAAAATGCGATGTGGCAACTACCTGTGTGGGAATGGCCGCTTCAATGGGCGCCGTGTTGCTTGCAGCCGGAACCAAAGGAAAGCGCCATGCACTTCCGCATTCAAGGGTGATGATCCATCAGCCGCTGGGCGGAGTTCAGGGACAGGCCAGTGATATCGAGATTGAAGCACAGGAAATATTACGGCTCAAAAAAGAGCTGAGCGGAATTCTGGCCGAGCATTCTGGAAAAGATGTTGAAAAGATCATCGAAGATTCCGACCGTAACAAGTGGATGAGTGCAGATGAAGCTCACGAATACGGCCTGATTGACCGCGTTATGAAACGTTAAAATCTGACGAAATCGCTAATCCGGGATTCATAAAAATCGCAAATAGAAAAATTTTCTGAAAAAAACAGGAGATTGCCTACTTTACCGGTGCACAAATTTATCTGATTTAAATGAGTAAAAAGAAAGACAATGATTCGGTTTTTTGTTCCTTTTGCGGCAGATCCAGCCACGATGTGAACTCGATGGTGGCCGGCCCGGATGTATATATCTGTAACCATTGTGTGGAAGATGCCTCCAGTATTATTCAGAGCGATCTTTCTTCGCTGGCACGCCGGCGCGAAAAACAGTACCAGCCGATTCTGAAACCGGTTGAGATTAAAAACAAGCTGGATGAGTATGTAATCGGGCAGGAAGGCGCAAAAAAGACATTGTCGGTTGCCGTTTATAACCATTACAAGCGCCTGTCGAGTTCATCAGATATGAACCTGGACGACACCCGGATCGAAAAAAGCAACATCGCACTTCTCGGGCCAACCGGCTGCGGGAAAACCCTGCTTGCACGCACATTGGCAAATATTATTGATGTTCCCTTTACCATTGCAGATGCCACGGTGCTGACTGAAGCGGGTTATGTAGGTGAAGATGTGGAAAGTATTTTGAGCAACCTGCTCCAGGCCGCAGATTACGATGTTGAACGCGCCAAGCGGGGCATCGTTTACATCGATGAGATTGACAAAGTAGCCCGGAAAAGCGATAATCCTTCCATCACACGGGATGTTTCAGGTGAGGGAGTGCAGCAGGCACTGCTGAAAATTCTGGAAGGAACAACGGCAAACATACCTCCCAAGGGCGGCCGCAAACATCCGGAGCAGAGTTTTATTCAGTTGGATACCTCTGAAATCCTGTTTATATGCGGGGGTGCATTCAACGGGCTTGAAGAATTGATTGCTCGAAGGCTATCCTCCAGTTCTATGGGCTTCCATTCTGAAGAACAGAAAAAGTTTGACAAGAACGACCCGCAAATCTTTACCCATGTTGAGCCTGAAGATTTACAAAAATTCGGGCTGATACCGGAACTCATTGGCCGTTTGCCGGTTATTTGCGGGCTTGAAGAACTCTCGGATAGTGCAATGATTGAAATTTTACTGAAGCCGAAAAATGCCATCACCAAGCAGTATAAGAAGCTGTTTAACATGGAAGATGTTGAACTTGAATTTGAAGATGATGCATTAACGGCAATCGTGGAAAGGGCAAGAGAACGAAAAACCGGAGCAAGAGGCCTTCGGTCAATACTTGAAGATGCAATGCTCGATATTATGTTTGTGATTCCATCCATGAGTAATGTGCAGCGCTGCATCATTACCCGGGAAACCATAGAGAAAAAAGCTCCTCCTGTCTACGAAAAAAGAAAAGCCTCTGCCTGATGCAATAAAAATCCGGCTCACGTATTTTTAACATGTGTAATTGTATCACGACAATTACATTCTCTTTTTTCATTTTAATGCAGATCTAAACTGCTTTTCTATGGACAGATTACTTCCTTCAAGCCGGATTAAAATTATACTCGTTTTTCTGCTGGTACTGCTCGCTGCAGCTTCGTTCGCTTACAATCAGGTTTTGATTAACAAAATTATGGATCAGGAGCGAAAAAGTGTGGAGCTTTGGGCAAAAGCGTTTGAGCACAACGTAGATCCAATTCACACCGAGATCAGCCGGAATCTCAATTACGTGGCCGATATGCTGCGCACCTATGATGATGTGCCGGACAGCCTTTCGCGCCTGATACGGGAAGCAGAACAAGCTACCATTACTAACGATTTTGTAATGAATCAAATCATCCGGCCCGAAGATCTTTTCAACATTCCGGTAATTGTGGTGGATGAAGCAGGTTTTGTAAATGCCTACCGATATATCGATGATGAAAATGCAGACATGCAGAAATTAGTTGAGAGGTTTTCTGCTTTGCATGAACCCATCACAATTTCCCTGCAAGACCGCGACCGTGTGCAGTATCAGTACGTGTACTACGGTGAGAGCCCGATGATTCAGTATCTCAGATATTTCCCTTATGTGCAGTTCGGTATTCTTGCGCTGCTGCTCGGTGTGGGATACACCACGTATAAAAGTATCACCCGGTCGGAACAATCGAACCTGTGGGTAGGGATGACAAAAGAAGCGGCTCACCAGCTTGGCACCCCGCTATCCAGCATATACGGCTGGCTGCAGCTTCTTAAAGATAAAATATCAAAAGATGAGGATACCCTGTCTATTGCCTACGAAATCGAAAACGATGTAAGCCGGCTGAAGGGAATTGCAGAACGGTTCAATAAAATCGGTTCGCAGCCTGAATTAACGAGTGTGAATCCCGAACCCATTATTGATGATGTAATTTCTTATATGGAGCGGAGGCTTCCGCAGCTTGGCAAGCGAATTGAGGTTCGAAAAACCATTCAAACCAATGCCAAGGCAAAACTGAACCCGGAGCTGTTTCAGTGGGCAATTGAAAACCTGATTAAAAATTCGATGGATGCCATTAAAAAGTCGGTAACTGATCCGTACGTTTCAATCAGTGTAGCGCAGGACGGGCCATTGTTGATTATAGATGTAAAAGATTCAGGTACCGGGATTGATAAAAAATATGCGAAAGAAATTTTTAAACCGGGATTCAGCACTAAAAAAAGAGGATGGGGGCTTGGGCTGAGCCTCACACGCCGTATTATTGAAGATTATCACAACGGCAGGGTGTATGTTTATCAAACAGAAGTGAACAAGGGTACAACGATCCGGATTGAGCTTCCGGTTTAATCACCTGCATATCCGCGTTTTGCGGCATATTCAATCAACTCGGCTTTAAGCAGATTTCTGCCCCGGTGGAGCCTCGATCGAATGGTGCCGATGGGAACATCCAGCATATTGGCAATTTCTTCGTAGGTAAAGTCTTCCACATCACAGAGAAGAACTACCGTCCGGAAGTCTTCGGGAATTTTATCAAGAGCACGGGAGAGATCGTCATCAATCAGCTCACGGAACATTTTATCTTCCAGGTCGGAGGTTTCGGTTCGTTCGGCACGAATAGTTTCATAGAAAGTTGATACTTCATCGTAATCAACTTCCTGTGGTTTTTTTGCTTTCTTGCGGTAGTTGTTGATATATGAATTTTTCAAAATCCGGAACAGCCAGGCTTTTGCGTTGGTGCCTTTTTCGTAGCTGCTAAAAAACCTGTATGCCTTCACAATGGTGTCCTGAACCAGGTCTTCAGCGTCATTCGGATCCGAAGTCAGCCTCAAGCCAAAGTTATAAAGAGCATCAAGATGAGGAATAATCTCATCGTTAAAGTCCTTCTGTTTTTGTCTTTCTTTTTTTGTTAGTTCAGTCATCCCTGTCTAATGTATAGTCAAATCAATAATTCAAAATCAACAAGCAAAATAGTTTTTTTAAATGTAACGAATATATTTTAATAGTTAAGAAACTAATATTTATCAGATTAATTATCTAATTGATAGAATTGATCATACTTGTAAATAAAACCAAACATGAGCCAAATACAATTGTTGAAAAATTTATTATAAAAATGTAATAACAAGTAAATCATAAATGGCATGTGTCCAGGCGGCTATTCCAAAGCCTCTTGTAACATAAATAATATTCAGTGCCAGCCCGAATAAAAAACGAAATAAAAAAGAGCTAACTGTAAAAATATCACCATATTCTCCAATATAATGAACTCCGCTGAATATTAATGCAGCTATTATGGCAGAAAGTGAATATGCAATGTATTTTGTTGTAAATACTTTATTCAGCAGGTAAACCAGGGCGCTGACGAGTATCACCCGGAAAAAAAGTTCTTCGTAAAGCCCTGCACCAAGCGATAGTGCAATAAGCTGCAGTTTGTTAAGCTGGTACAATGGGTTTGAAGCATCAATCAATAAAATGGCTTCAAGAAAAATACCGATCAGCGTACCAACCAGTATTGCATAGAAGAAAGACTCCAACAGCATGTACCCAAAGTATGCTTTCTTCAGGTGTTTGAGCTCACTCCTTTTTTGGTAAACAATGATGGCGCCTGTAAATGCAGCAATCATTAAAACTGCAGAAAGGGCATTGAGCCCGAGAAAGCTAAACAGGGTTCTGAACCAGACATCCACTGAAATTCTGACTGCATATTCGGCCGAAGGCTGGGAGATTCGGATCAAAATTTCGTACAAAGCCAGCAGGGGGAGGCAGGCCAGGTAACTGTACAGAATTCCCCGGGTTTTGTCCAGGTAATGATTGCCGCTCACATTCACAGTTAGTCGTCCAGGAAAATGGTTACCTGCGGCTGGTCAATGGCTGAAAAACCTAATAACTCATACGCTTTGTGGGATATTTTGAGCCCATCACCTGACTGCCGGTCGTTAACACGTACATAAACACCGTTTCCGTTTGATGGATTTTCGATGTAGATAATATTACCCAGTGCCATATTGCTGTGGGCGGCTGTTAGCTGCTCGGGATTGTAGAGTTCGCCGCTGGTTGTAGGCGTGGCGCGGTCATCATCGCTGTAGCGGGATACAGGAACGGTTCCCAGGTTTTCAAGATTAGCATCGCTTTTGTAAGGATTGTCAAAATTCCTGGTAGGCGGCAGCAGCACTGTTATTTGCTGTCCCTGAGAAACGCCCGATTCGGCTACCCCCGGGTTCAATGCATTTAATTCTGCCCGGCTCATTCTGAATCGGCTGAGCAGCGTTTCCATATTTTCGCCGCTTTGTACACGATATAATGCAAACTTTCCCTGCGGTGTTGAATCCTCGGCGCCTTCGGCAACAGAGGGTGCAGTGCGCACACGTTTTACCATAATTCGCTGCCCGACGCGGAGCATATCATCCTGAAGGTTGTTCAAATCCCGGAGTTCATTAACCGTCATATCATGTTCGCGGGCAATCTGAAACAGGGTGTCCCCGCTGCGTACAACATAGGTTTCGCTGCCGGCCGGTGTTTCGTCGAGGCGGCGTACGATCGACGTTCTCTCTTCCTCGTCCATCTGCTCTATTTCTTCGATGGTATGCGGAAGCTCTTCTTCTGTTTCCTCTCCGGGATATATCACCAGTTCGGTTCCGGAATCGAGTGCTGTGCCGTCAAGATTATTCCACTGCTGAATTTCTGCGATGGTTACGTTGTATTGCCGGGAAATGCCAAAAAGTGATTCGCCAGGCTGAACGGTATGAACAACCCTGTCTTCTCCTGATGGGGGTGTAAGCCGAAGAACCTGACCGGTTCGCAGATCGTCAGTATCCAGGTTGTTCCACATTCTGAGCTCCGAAACGGTAACATCATGCTGCCTCGATATGCTGAAAAGGGTCTCTCCCTGTTGCACAACATGTTCAGTTTCGGCTTGCTGGGCAGAAACATCCGGAGCCAGAATAACAGATGTTGCTAAAAACAGTAAAAGGATAATGTACAGCTTTGTTAAAAGTTTAATCATTGTCCAGTTCAATCTTTAAATTTTCAAGAGCTTCTTTCAGTTCAAGCAGTGTTCGTTCGTTTTTCTGTTGTTTCGCCAGGTCAATTCCCTGAATATACATCTTTTGGGCATCCTCATGCCTGCCGTTCTTTTCATATAATTTCCCGAGGTGATAATAAACTCCAAGATAGCCGGGATCTTGTTTTAAGACCGACTCGAACAGCACCCGTGCCTTGGATACTTCATTCAGCTTCAGCAGTTCCAGGGCCAGGGCAAATTTCGAAAAAGTGTCGTTTGGATTTTTTTTCAAAAACCCTGCAAGCTGTTTGATATTTTTATTTGAGGATTCCATTATATCAGCGGTTGTAACGTTCCAGAATCTCTTTCATTGAATCGCCACCGAATTTTTCGAGAATGGCATTGGCAAGAACCGGGGCAATTACACTTTCTGCAACTACCACCGCTCTTGGAAGTGCACAAACATCAGAGCGTTCGTACCGGGTTTCCTGTTCAACTTTGGTTTCTACATCGGCCGTTCTAAGTGGCTTCAGCATTGTGGGAATGGGTTTCATCACACCGCGGATAATCAGCGGCATGCCGGTTGTCATACCTCCTTCAATTCCGCCGGCACGGTTTGTTCTGCGCTTAAAGGTTCCATCATGAATAATTTCATCATGAACCTGGTGCCCGTGTGTTTTTCCGGATTCAAAGCCGAGCCCGATTTCCACACCTTTCATGGCCTGTGTACTTACTATTGCCTGTGCAATCTGTCCGTCAATTTTTCGGTCCCAGTGTACATAACTTCCGAGGCCTGCGGGTAAACCGGTTACCAAAATTTCGTAAATACCGCCAAGAGAGGTTCCCTCTTTTCTGCGGTGTTTAATTTCTTCACGCATCCTTTCACTGAGAGATTCATGAATGCACCGGACATCCGATTCGTCGGCCGTTTTGTAAACTGTTTCCGCTCCAGTATCGAGCAGCGGATCCACTACATTTCGAACCTCGTGCCACTCCTGGTATCCCACCGATCCAATCTGTATAACATGCCCGCCGATTTCGATTCCGAGTTCTTTCAAAAATTTACGGGCAACCGAGCAACAAGCCACACGCATGGCGGTTTCACGGGCACTGGAACGCTCAATAACCGGCCGGATATCTTCAAATCCGTATTTTTGATAGCCAACAAGATCGGCATGGCCGGGCCTGGGCAGGGTAATTTTTTCCACATCACCGCGCTCCCCTTCAATGGCCATGACTTTGGGCCAGTTGTCTTTATCTTTCTCGTAAGCGCGATTAACCATCGATAAGGCAATAGGCGCTCCGGTAGTTTTCGAAAAACGGACTCCGGTTTTTATTTCTGCGTGATCTTTTTCAAAAGCCATTCTTCCGCCGCGCCCATAGCCTTTCTGGCGGCGGACAAGGTGCTGCTCAATATAATCTTCGGTAATTTCAAGCCCTGCGGGTACACCCTCAACAATACCGGTGATCTCCGGCCCGTGAGATTCTCCTGCTGTAAAATATCGGATCATGCAAAAATAAAATATATCGTTTATGAATTTAATTCGTTTCAGATTCAAAGATAACAGATAAATACACGATCTGCTTTTTATTAGATTAAAAAAAATCGAAATAGTGATGAGACAGTGACGGCATAATATTTATCCGGACTGATCTGACAAAAATAGAGTAGTCTATAGGTCAAAGCATATCACATTTTGGGTAAAACTTTTGTAATATTGGTTTTTAAAATTTCTGAAAATTAAAAACTTTCAGCTAACATAATTATTTGTACAAGATGGATGCTGCATGTATGCATTGAATGAAATTGGCAAGTACAGCACGCTGCTTTATCAGGCACTGCGATCATCAACAGAATTCAGAACTTATCGAAAAAATCTGTTTCACGAACTGGTGAAGGTAGGGTACGATTCGGTACCTATCATTATTCTTGTGGGCATTTTTACGGGCTCTGTGATGACCCTTCAGTCGGCCTATCAGCTTGAGTTTGCATTTATTCCGCTTTCAACCATCGGCGCCATTGTTTCGGAATCTATTCTGATTGAACTTGCGGCGGTAATTTCCGGGTTGGTGCTGGCCGGAAAAGTAGGGGCGAGAATGGCAACCGAGCTGGGCACCATGAGAGTAAGTGAGCAGATTGATGCCCTCGAATCCATGGGCTTTAATTCGGTTTCGTTTTTGGTGGTGCCTCGTGTGCTGGCCGGTGTATTAATGTTTCCGGTTCTCTATATCGTTGCGAGTATATTTGGCATTGGCGGCGGCCTGGCTGCCGGATATTTTTCAGGCACCGTGCCGCCAACCGATTTTCTGAAAGGCGCCAGAATGTATTTCTATCCGTGGAACGTAGTGTTCGGGTTTGTGAAATCGTATGTGTTTGGTTTTATCATTACATCCATCGCCTGCTATAAGGGATATTATGCCCGCGGCGGGGCCGAAGGCGTGGGCCGCAGCACTACCGAAGCCACGGTTTTGGGATGTATCTACATTTTGCTGGCCGATTTTGTCTTAGCTGCTCTCTTGTTATGATTGATATTAAAAATCTTACGAAAAGCTTTGGAAACAACCTGGTTTGGAAAAATGTAAATTTCCAAATCGAAAACGGTGAAACCATGGCAATTATAGGCCGCTCAGGCTGTGGAAAATCTGTACTGCTGAAGCATATCAATGCATTGCTTAGCCCGGACGAAGGCGAAGTGTTGATAAACGGCCAAAACATCCATCAGATGGATTATGTAAGCCAGAGAAAACTCCGTCAAAAATTTGGAGTATTATTTCAGGGATCTGCACTATTCGATTCAATTAATACGTTTGAAAATGTGGCCTTCCCGCTCAGGTATTTTACAGATTTGAGCGAAGAGGAGATCAGAGAAAAAGTTATGAAGGCGCTTAGCCACGTAAATCTTGAAAGTGCTGCGGAAAAAGAAACATCGGAATTGTCTGGCGGAATGAGAAAACGAGTAGGCCTTGCAAGGGCAATCATTCTGGAACCGGAATATATTATGTATGATGAGCCAACCTCGGGGCTGGATCCCGAGACTGCCGAAGAAATTAATGAATTGATTAACCAAATGGCATCTCAGTTCGATATTACCTCCATTGTTGTTACCCACGACATGCACAGTGTTCTGGAAGTGGCTGAAAAAGTTGCATTTTTGAACGATCAACGGTTAAGTTGGTTTGGTACAATCGATGAAATGAAAGCCAGTAAACAGGAAGATTTGGTTAACTTTATAACTGCCAGTGAATATCAAATAAAATCGTAAGGAATCAATATGAAATTAAGTAATGAAGCCAAAGTTGGTATCACCGTTTTTCTGGCAGTTGTTGTTGCCATTATCGGTTTTCGCTTTATGAGTGATATCCCAATTTTTCGCCCCTCGATGGAACTTGTTTCAACTTTCGATCGTGCTGACGGAATCAGTGCCGGAAGCCTGGTTTATATCAAAGGTGTTCGTGTCGGGTCGGTTCGCGCCATAGAGCTTACGCCGGAAGCCAATGTCAGGGTTTATATGAGAATAGATACAGAAATTCCAATTCCGAGAGAGTCTATAGCAGTACTTACCTCACTTGGTATTGTTGAGGGAAAGTCTATTGTGATTGAACTGGGAACATCTGCACAATATGTTCAGCACGGTGATGAACTCGAGGGGGTTTACTCCGAAACAATGATGGAAGTTCTGGGACAGAAAGGAGAAGAACTGGGCGATGATGTTTCGAATGCCATTTATGAACTGAATAATTTTTTAAGGCAGTTAAATGCCACACTTGACGATGAAACCCGAACGACTTTAGATCAGACGCTCAATAATATCTATCAGACCACCAGCAGTATTGCCCGCATGCTGGATGATAAACAGGACGAAATTGATAATGCAATCGATTCGGGCAGCAGAATGCTTGGACAGCTCGATACCCTGGTTACTGACAGCCGGCCGAGGGTAGACAGCCTGATGGCGAGCGTAGAAAAAAGTGTAAACGACCTGGAAGCACTCAGACTTGAACTTGAATCAACTTCGGCAAATCTGAACGAAATACTGGAAAAGGTAAATCATGGAGAGGGCACACTCGGCAGATTGGTAAACGATCCATCGATGTACGAAAACCTGGACTCATTAACGGTAGAGTTGAATAACCTGATCAAAGGAATCAATGAAAATCCGGGACGTTACCTGCGGCACATGAGTATTATTGATATTTTCTAAAATGGAACGGCCTTAAGTTCGTTACTATTTCAGCCTCGTTGTTCTTGGCAGTTTAGAGTTGTATATTTTGAGGCTAAAAACCAGTAGTAATTTAATTGTAAAAAAGAATATTTAGAGGAACTCTTATGGGTGTAATGGAAAAAATGAGAAACAGTACCTCATCCATTTTATGGATACTGATTTTCTCGTTTGGAATTTTATGGGTATTGGCAGATGTGGATTTCTTCGGTGGAATCACGCAAGCCCCGACTGATCTGGGTGTTGTAAACGGCGAACCTATTTCGCTGGAAGAATACAACAACAGGGTTAGCTTTTATACCGATCAGTTCAGCCAGCAAACCGGCGGAACGATGACCGCGGAAACACGCAGGATGTATGAAAACCAGGCATGGGAAGACCTGGTGGCATCCAGGCTTATTCAGCAGAAAATGAATGAGATGGGAATTGCCGTAACCGATCAGGAGCTGATTGAAATGATTACCGGAGAAAATCCCGATCCGTTTATCCGCCAGCAATTTGCGGATGCTGACGGCAACATAGACCGGATTGCCCTTCGCGCTGCAATTGAATCGCCCGAACACAGTCAGGCGTGGATTATGATTGAGCAGCAGTTACGCGACAATCGAAGGCAGCAAAAAATGGGCAACTTTATCTCTTCCGGACTCCGTGTCAGCTCGCTCGACATTAAAAACGAATTTATCCGAAACAACTCCTATGCTGATATCAGGTATTTAAGGTTTCCATTCTCTGATGTAGCCGATGAAGACATTTCAATTTCCGAGGAAGAATTGAGAGAGTATCACCGAAACAATTCCGAGCAGTTTGAGCGCAGTGAAACCTACCGCTTCCGGTATGTAAGCTGGGACAAAACGCCAACTTCACAGGATACCCTAAATGCCATCCGTGATGTGGAAGATCTTCGAACGGCTTTCCAGAATGCTGAAAACGATTCGCTGTTCCTTTCACAATACCAGTCTGATGTTCCATTCAGCGGAGGATATGTTTCGAGAGATGAAATAAGGGAAGAATTCCTGCCTGTATTTGATCTTAAGGTGGGTGAAGTATCTGAGGTGATGATAATTAATGATGCGCCTCACGTTTTCAAAAAAATTGATCAGCGTAATGATCAGGTGAAATTTGGTGTACTTTCTTACGAAGTCAGAGCCGATCCCATCGGCACCATCGACCGGCTGGCAGAAACCGCTGAGGAGTTTGAGTTTTATGCCGAATCCGAAGGTTTTGAGAGCGAAGCCGAACGCCGGGATCTGGAAATCCACCAGGCAACTGCAACAAAAGATAACCCGTTTGTTCCCGGTATTGGCCAAAGCCAGACACTGCTGAATGAACTTGAATCCCTGCGGCGTAACAGAATTTCCGATCCTATTGAGCTGGACGATCAGTTTATTGTTGTTCAAATGCTTGAAGTGATTCCCGAAGGAGTTCGTCCGCTTGATGAAGTTCGCTCGCAGGTAGAAAATGCTGTCAGAAATCAAAAACGCAAAGATATTACCTATCAGCGTGTACGGGATCTGATTGCAGATAACGGGGATCTTGAATCTCTTGCTGAAAAGGCCGGCAGAGAAATTCAGGAAGCTGAAGCCATAAGAATGGGCGGAACATCCATCCCCGGAGCAGGACGGGAAATTGGTGTGATTGGAACAATCTTTTCAATGGAAGCCGGCCAGACTTCAGGCCCGGTAAGAGGAGAAAATGCCGTATTTATCATCCATGCTGATGACATCGATATTGCTGATGCTTCTGAAATGACCTCAAGCCAAAGAAGCGAAATCAGAAACCGGCTTGAGCAGCAGAAATTCATGGCGTTCAACGAAGTATTTATTGATCGTCTGAAGAGTGATGCAAATATCCGCGACAACAGGCGCAGGCTTTTAAGAAACTGATAAATCACTTCTTTTTAAAAAAGGGTAAGAGTTTTCTCTTACCCCTTTTTTTGTGTGCCGTGCATGGCAATCAATTTGGTGGTGCCGCAAATCTCTACCCTCCAACGAAAGCGAAGCATCCCTGTAGCGTTGTGGTGAATGGGCAAGTAACTCGGACCAGGGTTTCATGCTTTTAATCCGCCACGCTTGCTCCTAAGGAATGCCTGTGGCAGAGGTCCTTCGGACGCTGCAAGGTGGCTTGTAATCTCTCCACTACCTCCAGGCGTTCCTGAGCGGATGTGAAGGATCCTTGTAGCGTTGTGGTGAAAGGGTATGGAAAACAGGCCAATGTTAGTTGCTTTTAATCCGCCACGCTGCAAGGTTCATGCCTTTGTCTGCCGATTGCATTTTTCGGCTGACAAATCCCTTAATTCCAGATGATGATAGTTTAAGAGTACATGGCTAAAATCAAAAAAACTAACCATTCTTTTCAGTATCCGGCGAGGTGGTCATTCCCAATTGCTCTTTTACCTGTTTCAGCCCTTCTGTGGCCTTTATTGTCCAGGCGTCGGTTACGTACCGGCGCACCATCAGAACGGAGCAGGGAGCACCATCGGCAATGACGTCGGGTATAGCTCCAAAGAGCACGTTTCGTACACTCCATTCTCTGGAGGCTCCAATAATAACAAGTTCATGTTTATTTTGTTCAAGCTCCTCGAATATTCCGCCGGTCACATCTTCAGATTCGCGGATATCAATCTCAAGCCTGTCAAAACTGCCAATCAGCGGTTTGATTTTTTCTGTGAGTTCTTCGCGTTCCTGTTTTAAATCTGTTCCGAATTTTACCAGCCTCAGCAGTTTTAAGCGGGCACCGACGGTCCGTGCAATACGAACTCCGATTTCGAGGCCGAGCTGTGCATGAAGCCCGCCGCCCCAGGGCAGTACAACTGATTTGATCTGCCCTAATTCACGCTCTTTCAGTACAGTCAGGTCAGCGCGGAGATTCCGGATAATTCGCTGAACCGGGGTGTTGTAAATTCTGCCCACACTGAAGCCGCCCTGCCATCCCATCACCAGCATGTCGGCCTTTCTCGATTCGGTTTCGTTGATCAGACCTTTGAAAATATCATAAGCTGCTTCCGAAACAGACTCAAAACTTGTATCAGCCAGTGCTTTTTTGCTTTCCTCAACCGCTAACTGATCGGCTCTCGACCTCCTGCTGATTTTATCGATGCTTTCCCGAATTGATTCTTTCTCTTTAATATGGCTCTTTGCGGCAGAAAGTGGTGTTTGCAGCGGTACTTTGATGAGACTCAACCCTACCACTTTCCCGCCCTTATCTTGTCCGGCGGCAATCATATGAGAGATTCTCAAAAGAGCGCCCTCGTGTTTCGGGTTTGCCAGAGCGGTTACAACCTGCCGTGAATTATCCGGATTCAGATTTCTAACTCCGGGAACCAGAACTTCAGCAGGATCGGGTTCGAATCGCTCAACAGGGAGCTGAAAGACAGCCAGTCCGTGCTCGTTCCATTTTTCTTTAAATTCCGGGAGGGCATGGTCAAAATCAACCCTGCTGCGTCCCCATACTGTATACCAGCCAAGGCTGCCGATGATCAGGATAACCACGGCAATCTGGGCAAAAGGCCCCGAATAAACGATGATTCCAAGACAACCGATTGCAGCAAATATTTGCAGCCAGGGTGTGCCCGGTGTACGGTAAGTGGGTTTGTACCAGTCGGGACTTGAAGCTTTCAGGATTACACACCCGATGTTGAGGGCTGCATAGCTGTAGAGCTGCAGCACACTGGCAATTTTGGCAAGGTCCTCAAGGCTGTCGAGCAGCAGAAAGAGCAGTGCCAGAATACCGGTAACCAGAATGGCGCGATAGGGAGTCAGCATCTCTTTGTGAATAGCACTCAGCCAGTTGGGTACCATTCTGTCCCGGGCCATGGCCAGATTAATGCGTGATGAAGACATGATGCTTGCATTGGCCGACGAAATGGTTGCAAGCAATCCGGCAATGATAATGGCAATCCCTCCCGGAGAACCGAGCATGGTGCGGGCTGCCGCTGTTAAGGGATCGTGAACGCTGCCGATTTCCTGCTGCGTAAACATTCCGCCAACTACAAGTACAATCACGATGTACAATACCGTAACCAATGCAACAGAACCAATAAGAGCACGCGGCAGATTTTTTGATGGATTTTTGATCTCTTCAGCGACTGCAGCGATTTTCACAAATCCCAGGAAAGAGACGAAAACGAGCGCGGTTGTAGCCGAAATAGATTCAAATCCGAAGGGCATAAATGGTGTGAAGTTGCCCGTATCGATGTAAAAAATGCCAAACCCGCTAAAACCTCCCAGAATCATAAACAGCAGAAGAACTACAACCACCTGGGTGCGGCCGGACTCTTTGGCGCCGATGACATTTAAAATGGTAAGAAGAACTCCCCCAATGGCAGCTCCCCAAAAAGCGGTGAGAGGAAGAAATTGGCTGAGATATTCGCCAAGGCCGTACAAATAAAATGCGATGGCAAACGTCAGGCTAAGCCAGATTCCCACTCCGGAAATAGCTCCCATGGCAGGCCCGAGTGAACGGGATACAAAAAAATAGTCGCCGCCTGATGTGGGCATTCCGGTGGCCAGTTCGGCGGCACTGGATGCCGTAATCATACAAACAACACCGGCCAGCAGGTAAGCAAAAATAGCCGCCGGCCCCGACATCTCAAGAGCCACACCGGCAAGCAGAAAAATTCCTGCACCGATCATTGTTCCTGCGCCTATCGTAAGGGCATCCCAAAAGCCTAATTCTCGTTTTAAATCACTCATTCACCGCTTGTAAATAATACGAATATCAGAACAAACTAATGATATTCTGACTTTTCATCACATTTAAAATGCAAAACATTTTGTCGATTTAATTCCGGCTCAAATCCAACAACCTCCGGGCGTGCGAAGCTCCCCGTAGCGTTGTGGCTCATAGGTCTGGAGCTAAGAACAAGAATTCTTGCCCATAACCCGCCACGCTTGAAGGTCCTTCGGATGCTGGAAGTTGGCTTGGAATTTTCCAACAACCTCCGGGCGTTCCGGAGCGAATGCGGAGGATCCCCGAAGCGTTGTGGTGCATAGGCATTGAACTCAGCTCAAGGAATCTTGCTCTGAAACCGCCACGCTTGAAGGTCCTTCGGACGCTGCAAGGTGGCTTGGAGTCTTCCAATAACCTCCGGACGCCGCAAAGTGGCACGGGGTCGTTCATATATCCTCAAGCAAATACTTATCCTCGATTTTTAGCCGAACTTCATCATGAGCTGCTTTTGCGTTTTCTTTTCCGCCTAAAACCTCAAATACAGCTTTTCGGTTTATGAAGCTCTTTGCATCAGAAAATAATTCACAAAATGAAGAGTATGGATAAGATTCATAACTATTGCTGATTCCATGATGAATTGGATTACGGTGGATATAACAAATCAGGTAAGACATATACTCTTCACTGTCAATTTCTATTCTTTTAAATCTGCCGTTAAAAAGCAGTCCTTCTCTTTCATATTTGTTATTGATAAGCTTTGTATAGCTGTTTAAAAAATGCCCCATTTGTACTGATGCTTTATAGGGTTTAAAAGAATGATATACATCACCATGAAAAGATTCGGTGGGGTAAGTTGATTGCACGAAATCGAATAATCTTTTCTGCTCTTCAATCGGCCTGATTTTAATGATTGCATGAAAATGGTTTGGAATCAGGCAATACGCAAGAGTATCTGCTGACAGATATAGATAGTATAAATACTTATCCAGGAACAGGGCATAGTCAGCGGGATTAAAAAAAATGTCTGCTTTGTTTACGCCCCGGTGATAGATGTGGTAATATTTGTTCTCTTCAAGTTTCATCGAACAAATTCTAATAAAACATTAACAAATAGTCTAATTAATCTCAGCTCAAGGAATCCTGCCTTGAATCCGCCACGCTTGGAGGTCCTGCGGACGCTGCAAGGAGGCTTGGAATTTCCCAACAACCTCCGGGCGTTCCGGAGCGGATGCGAAGGATCCCTGAAGCGTTGTGGTGCATAAGCACAGAACCCCTGCTCAAGGAATCCTGCCCTCAACCCGCCACGCTTGAAGGTCCTTCGGATGCTGCAAGGTGGCTCAGATATAACAACCTCCGGGCGTGCGAAGCTCCCCGTAGCGTTGTGGCTCATAGGTTTGGAGCTAAGAACAAGAATTCTGACCCATAATCCGCCACGCTTGAAGGTCCTTCGGACGCTGCAAGGTGGCTTAATTAGGTGGCTGGATTCGGACGCTGCAAGGTGGCTTAATTAGGTGGCTGCATTATGGGTGGGTAAAAACATACACAAACAGGTTCACGCCGAAGCGAAGGGCGGCATCGATGATATCCTGCGGGTTGTCGTGCTCGTCGTATGCCCAGCCGTCAGCGGGGTTCGATTCGTAAGTGTAGAGAAGCACCATTCTTCCGTTGCGGTACACGGTAAAAGCCTGGGGAGGTTTTCCGTCGTGTTCGTGTACTTTAGGCGGACGGCCTTCGGGGAAATCATGCACAATGGAATAAATGGGATGATCGGCGGGCAGCTTCAAGGTGGCTCAGATATAACAACCTCCGGGCGCACGAAGCAGAGCGGAGTTCCCCGTAGCGTTGTGGTGTCTGGGCATTGAACTCAGCTCAAGGAATCTTTCCCTGAATCCGCCACGCTTGAAGGTCCTTCGGACGCTGCAAGGTGGCTTAATTAGGTGGCTGGGTTATGGGTAGGTAAAAACATACACAAACAGGTTTACACCGAAACTCAGGGCGGCATCGATGATATCCTGCGGGTTGTCGTGTTCGTCGTATGCCCAGCCGTCGGCGGGGTTCGATTCGTAGGTGTAGAGAAGCACCATTCGTCCGTTTCGGTAAACGGCAAATGCCTGGGGTGGTTTGCCGTCGTGCTCGTGCACTTTGGGCGGCCGGCCTTCGGGGAAATCATGCACAATGGAATAAATGGGGTGATCAGCGGGCAGCTCGAAAAACTCCTCTTCGGGGGATTTTAGTCGTTTTACCGACCGATTTTTCGACCGGTAAGCAGTATGAGTACCAGAACATCTATGACAACGTAAGCTTGTTGGACGAGTCGCTGCTGCGGCAGATCAATGATGTGATTGTGGAGGTGGGCCACCAGGTGTTTAAAAAAAAAAGAGGCCGATGCCTTGCGCTTATGCCAAAGGCATGGCTATGCCAAAGACCGATAGTTTTGTGGTGGAGACCGACGTGCATTTCCCCACTGATTATAACCTGCTGTGGGACAGCGCACGCAAATGCATCGATATTGCCGGGAAGCTGCCTGTGGCAGACTGGCGCAAGGCCAAACACTGGAAACACACCCTGAAGGGGCTGATGCGTACCGTCGGCAAGATAAGTGCCATGGAGATGGTCAGCCAGGCGACGCAGCGGCGCGGTATTTGGGTGATAGACCGTGGTGGAGATCGCAACGTGTTGTTTAACAGGCTGTTGGATAAACAGGCACCTCAGGAGTTTATCATTCGCTTGGTTCGGGATCGGAATCTGATTCACAGACGGAAAAAACAGCTGGCTTTGGCGTTGGCTCATCGTTGCC
>SLPZ01000024.1 GCA_007131725.1 Balneolaceae bacterium | reverse complement strand
TTCAATAAAATTAATAAATAATTCATGATTACCCAAGCCCGCATAACCCCCAAAATAATGGGGGTACAGGTCTGTAAAATTTTTGTTTTATTGAGAGCAGGCAAAGCTGCCTGTTGTGATAAGCAGTAAATCAAAATAAAAACCAAATGGAGAAAGAGATATGGAAAAATTAAGTTTTACGGGAATTGAGAATTCACTCAGCCGTTCGGAAATGAAGAAGATTATGGCGGGGAGTGGAGGTGATTGTTCAGGTAATTGGACTATACACCCCGCCTGTGAGAATTATAATGGCGTCAATCCGAATGCAATTATTTGTTTTGTTCCAAATGGGCCTGATGTATTAGTTTGTGACCCGGAATCTGGAACAAATCCACAAATAGCTTGTTGTGGATAGTGAATGTGTTTAGTTAATTTATACCTGTGAATAGGTAATTTTTAACGTCTATAACAACTCATGCAATTACCGTTTAATCCCGCAGAGGGTTTTGCTAACCCTTTCGGGTTTTTAAAAATTTCATACGGCATCCATGCTAAAGTAACAGCTCTGATTCTGATGTCGGTATTGTACTTAAGCTGTTTATCACAGGAGGCACCGAAAATTCCTGAGCGAGCACAAAAATTGGATAATCTGACGGTCTATTCGGTAGAAGCCGATCCTGCCGGAGAGATTCAATTTGTACGTGAGCAAACTTTCGGTAGCACCAATGGTGTAATGATTGGAAGATTAGGAAGCGTAACGGTTGATAAGGCTGGGCGTGTTCTTATCGCAGACCTTGACCAGCAAATCATTAACGTATTTGAATCTGATGGCCAATATTTTACTCAATTTGGAGGAGAAGGAAGAGGACCGGGTGAGTTTCTGGCTGGTCCAAACCTGGAGATTGTTTCAAACCGTTTGTATGCATATGATTATATGCAGCTTAGAGTGAGTGTGTTCTCTCCGGTCTCCCTTTCCCTATCTTACACTCTGAACCTAAATCCAAGAAACAAGAACAGTATCGAAGCATTAACCGGTCATCATATGTCTTGGATTTTATTCAGAAATGACGACACATTTCTCGCCTGTTTCAGTCAACCGCTTTATACAGATCCAGGGAAACCGGAGTATAATTTAGAGGATGAAAAATATATAAGATGCTATCTTATGAATGTAGAAGGAAGAATTACAGATGACAAGATTCTTAAGGTGAGAGATACCAGATATTTGACAGGTGCCGTTAAGAGAGGGGATTTTAGTATTGGTGTGTTTCGCCATTTCGCGTCCCGACCGCTACTCACTCTTTCAGAAGAGGATCAAATATACTCAGCCTGGAGCGAAGATTTTCTGATAAAAATGTACGACTCCAAAGGCAAGTATTTACGGGCCTGGTATTATCCCTATCAAAATGTCAGGTTGACAAGAGAAAATGCTATATTAAAGGCAAATTCTGAGTATAGTAAAAATGTAATAACACGAAACCTTGATGCTTTACCGGAAACCTGGCCCGCATTGAATTCCATGCAAATAGATGACGATAACCGCCTCTGGGTTTCCACCATCGTCGAAGATTTTGACATCTACGAATGGTGGGTGCTTGAAGAAACCGGAGAATTGATAACCCGTTTCGAATGGCCGCGGGATGAACCGATTGAAGTTGTAAAGAACGGCTACATGTACACCCGCCAAACCGAGCAGGAAACCGGCCTGCAACAGGTGGTGCGCTACCGGATTGAGATGACGGAGGCAAAATAAGAACAATACTTTGGTTTGCATTAAAGGGTGTGGCAACCTGCAAAACGCCATAAAATACACCCAAAATAATGAGTGTACAGGCCTGTAAAATTTTTGTTTTATTGAGAGCAGGCAAAGCTGCCTGTTGTGATAATCAGCAAAAGAAAAACCAAATGGAGAAAGAGATATGGAAAAGATAAGTTTTGCGGGAATTGAGAATTCACTCAGCCGTGATGAAATGAAAAAGATTATGGCGGGATCAGGTGGTGGTGGCAGTCCTTATGCGGAATGTGAGTATATTTATCATGAATGCATAGGAGGTAATCCACATTTCCCTTTTACATTTGCATGGCATAATTACAAAAATTATTGCATGCATCTGCACAATTGTTGTGCTAAACAAGCAGGTAGTACAGTACACACATGCTGATTGATTGTCATCTGATACGATCCACAATAAATGTGTTTTGTGTTTACGGGCCCACCCCTAAAAGTCAGATTAAGTACAGATTTTTATTAGAAACTTAAATGAATTAGACCAGGTACCCCTCTCTAAATCTTTAGAGAGAGGTGGGGTGAGTTTCAAACAGATTAACATAAATTATTTAAGCTTATGAAGCTAATTTTCAATGAATATGACTTTTCGAAGTGGGTTCGTTTATGTATGTAAAAGCGCCGAAAATAATTGCATTTTTGATGCTGACATTACTGATTCAATCCTGCAGTAGTGAAAGAGTACAAACAAGTGAAAAGGTTGATACGTTCACAGAAAATCTAATTCAGTATGTTCCTAAATTAGAGACCAATTCAAAGGTTATAACTGGTTCTTCTACGATATTATTTCCTTTATGGGTGCTTGCCATTCCCGGAACCAATTTGCTGATTGTTGCCGATAATACGGACAAAACTATTCGGCTTTTTGATGAAAATAAGCCGGAATATTCCATAGCAGGCGGAGAGGGTCGAGGACCGGGAGAATTTGAAAGCATAAATCAACTCCATTTAGGTTATGACAAACGGTTATACGTTTTGGACCTTAAATTGAATCGGCTTAATATTTTTGACATTGATAATGAAGGATTGAATTTTGATTCAGCAATTGTGCTGGAAATTGAACCAAACTTATTCCTGCAAACGATTTATGTGACTGAGTTGGGAAATTACGGAGTATTTATACAGCGAGATACAGGCCAACAACCAGAAACACACTTTTTGCTCTTTCGGCTTGACGATGACTTTTTTCCTGCCAAACAACTACTGGAAATGCCTGGAAATGATCAGCAGCAAGTTTCATCTAATCTTTTTATTGATAGTTATTTTGGCAGGAGAACATACTGGGATCTGGATAACGACTGGTTTTACTATATTACCTCACATCAACCAATCATTCATAAATTTAATCTCAAAGCTGAATCGATGGGAGATACTCTTCATCTGGATTTGCCCGGGCGATTGAATGATCCGGAAACTTTGGACTTAATAAAAGAACGTCTCTATTTTATTGAAGAGGATTTTCATTGGGAAGTCCTGGAAGAAAGTACATCATGGCCACTGTTTCGGGATTTTAAGGTGCAAAACAATACAATGCTTTTTTATATTTTTTTTCCCGGTGGTGATAAAGGGATTTATTTATATACCGATATGGCTTCAAAAGAGATTAAATTTTTCTACACACCCTATGAATTTGGAAGGGTTTATTTGCGTGAAGAGACAGTGTATGGAATCGATTTATCATCTGCGGCTGGTGATTATCAATTGATGGCTATAGATCTTCTTTATTAGGAGTAATAACTCAAATTATGATCTATGGTCTATGGATTTCCACGATCGTTGAAAATTTAGACATCTCAGAATGGTGGGTACTCGAACAAACTGGATAACTGATGTCCAAATTCGAATGGCCGCGGGATGAACCGATTGAAGTTGTAAAGAACGGCTACATGTACACCCGCCAAACCGAGCAGGAAACCGGCCTGCAACAGGTGGTGCGCTACCGGATTGAGATGACGGAAGCAGAATAAGAACAATACTTTGGATTTTACCGAAGGGTGTGGCAACCTGTAAGATGCGATTAATGACCCCCAAAATAATGCGGGTAAATGAATAAATTATTTATAGTAGATTAGTACTGTACATCTATTGTACACCAGGGTTTTAATTACCTGCACCCGCCCCGAATTTTAAGGAGGCAAATCAGGATCAAATAGAACTAAACCAAAAGGTGAATACAATGAAGAAAAAAAAGCTAAATGCACTTAACATTTTTGGTGGTGGTATAAATAGTGATGTTGCATTGAGCCGTAATGAAATGAAGAAGATTATGGCGGGGAGTGGTTGTACACCAGGAAATGATTGTACAAATTGTGTTATTTGTCAAAACAGTTATTACTGTACACCAAATCATGTAATTCCGCCCGGACCTGGTTGTTCCTATGGAATATGTGATAAATGTCCTCAATATTAATAGTTCAATAAGAAATGTTCTGGAGGAATTGTTTCAATTCCTCCATTTCACTCTATCAAAAATATATATTATTGGTATAAGAAATAGGAACATGCATGCTCAAAATATCATTTTCTTGGCGTAGTGTGAAGCTCATGCACATGAAATACATCATATTAGCAGCGTTATTTTTGGGGTATACAAGCTGCACGTATCAGGATGAAGAGAGTATACCCGAGAATCTGAGAGACCTTCAAAATTTGGTTATAATCCAACATAAAAGCTCACCTGAGTCATCCGTTAAATTTATTCGTGATTTAGTTATAGATGACAGGAATGCTACAGCTACTTGGTACACTGATACCAGTAGCGGATTTGCATTTGCAGGGGCCGATTGGTTCGCAGGGCTTGAGGTTGATGATACCGGTAAAATATTCGTCGGGGATCACCACGAAAAAGTAATCTACGTTTTTGATTCTACGGGTAAATATCTGAAAAAATTAGGTGGTGAGGGCCGTGGGCCGGGTGAATTTAATGGTATTTTTGATATTAAAATACAGTCCGATCAACTCTTCGCATTCGATTCTTTTCAATTTCGTACTACTTTTTTTTCTCTTGATTCCCTCGATTTAATTGAAGTCCGGAATGTATATATTAATCGTACGCCTGATCGTGAAGAGTTAAGGGGATTGCCTTCGCATCCTGTTTCCCTGATTTCAGATGATTTATTAATAGTGGGTTATATGAATGAGATGAGAAATGCCAACTATGGGACGGAATGGTATAATTTAGATCAAGAGAGGCCTGTCAGTTACTACATTGTGGATCGAGAGGGAAAAATCAGATCCGAAATGATAGATGAATTGAAAGATCTCGAAAATATAACAGCCGTCGTTGATGGCAACCACCTATTCAACCTTGATGCTCTTCCGTTTTTGCAACAGCCAATGATATCCATTTCTAAAGAAGGCTATATTTATACAGCCAATAGTGAAGATCCATTAATTAAAATGCATAAAGACAATGGGGACTATATCAAGGCTTTTTATATCCCAATGGAAAAAAAGTCAATAGACCGAGATGAGATTATAAACATGTTTGCAGAAGATGATGAAGTAAATACAAATTTATTGCTACATGCAGAGCTCCCCGAAAAATGGCCTGCATTAAGCAGCATAGTGACAGATGATGAAAACAGGCTTTGGGTAGCTACAATTCCTAAAAGTGAAAAATTGATACATGAATGGTGGGTATTGCAAGATACCGGAGAACTCATTGCAACATTCAAATGGCCGGGAAACCGATCTATCGAAAAAATAAAAAACGGCTATGTATATGCTCGTGAAACCGACAAGGCAACTGGTCTGCAGCAGATTGTGAGATATCGCATCGAGTTTGAAGAACTGTAAACACGCGGCCGTTAAATGAAGAAGTTTCCATATTACAAACAATACGACGCCATGGACTGCGGCCCTACCTGCCTGCGGATGGTTTCAAAACATTACGGCCGTCCCTATTCGATGGATACCCTGCGCCAAAAGAGCGGCATCAACCGCGAGGGTGTATCGCTGCTGGGCATAAGCGAAGCGGCCGGGGAGATTGGGTTCCGCACGGTGGCGCCAAGATGGCCTGGGGCAGATAGAGGTTGGATTATTATGAAAAGACGAACTACAGACAAGAGCTTGGAGAGGGGGTTGTTTTGAAGATGATCCGGGAAGCGGAGAATCTGCCCGAAACCTGGCCCGCCATCGAAGAGATTCTCATTGATGACGATAACCGCCTCTGGGTTTCCACCATCGTTGAAGATTTTGATATTTACGAATGGTGGGTGCTGGAAGAAACGGGTGAACTGATAACCCGGTTCGAATGGCCGCGGGATGAACCGGTTGAAGTTGTAAAGAACGGATACATGTATACCCGTGAGACGGATGAAGAGACCGGACTTCAGCAGGTGGTGCGCTACCGAATTGAGATGACGGAGGGTAAATAAGAACAATACTTTGGATTTTGCCGAAGGGTGTGGCAACCTGTAAGATGCGATTAATAACCCCCAAAATAATGAGTGTAAATGAATAAATTATTTATAGTAGATTAGTACTGTACATCTATTGTACACCAGGGTTTT